>DATMFX010000357.1:0-12034 GCA_035555995.1 Hyphomicrobiales bacterium
AGTTTCCTGGAAAAGCGCAGCGGTTTTTCGCACCAGTGATAGCTCAGCACCGCAAGCCCGAAGGCGGCCACCAGCAGCGCCGCGTTCAACAGCGGCGGCGGCGTTTCGACCACATGCCGGGCAAACACCAGCAACGGGAAATGCCACAGGTACAGGCCGTAGGAAACCAGCCCCACGAAGACCAGCCCAGGCCTCTGCAACAGCCTGGCCACGACATGCCCGCCACCGCCATAGCGGATCAACAGCATCGATCCCGCCACCGGCAGTACCGTCCATACCGAGGGATGCCGCGCATGAGAGGTGAACACCGCAAACGACAGCGCCACCAGCACCAGGCCAAGCGCTGCCAGCACACCGGCAACACGGGCGCTGAATACCGAAGGCACCGTCGGCGCCGCGGTGCGCGCTTCGCGCTCCCACAGGGCCAGCAGCACGCCGCACAGCAGTTCCCACGCGCGCGTGGGCAGCAGGTAGAACGTGGCATCGGCGAAATGACGGCTGCCGTAATTCGCCAGCAGCAGGGACGCCACCGCAAGCGCCAGCGTCAACCGCCACAGGTGGCGGCGGCAGTAACGATGCGCAAGCAACAGCAGCAATGGAAACAGCAGATAGAACTGTTCCTCGATCGCCAGCGACCAGGTATGCAGCAACGGCTTGAGTTCGCTGGGCTCGGCGTAATAGCCGTCCTGCAGCCAGAACACGAAGTTGGCGCTGAACCACAGTGCCGCCACGGCGCTGAGAAAATATTCCCGCAAGGCCTGCAGGCCCATCAGCGCCACCGCCGCCGGTAGGGTGCAGATCACCACCAGGAACAGCATCGGCAAAATGCGCCGCGCGCGCCTGGCGTAGAAATCGGCGAAGCTGAAGGTGCCGGCATCGAGCGCGGCAAGCAGGATCGAGGAAATCAGGTAACCCGAAATGACGAAGAACACGTCCACCCCGAGAAACCCGCCCGGCAGCAGGGTGTGGCCCGCCACGACGAACTGCGCGTGATACACCAGCACGGCGAGCACGGCTATGGCGCGCAGCCCGTCGATTTCCGCACGATACCGCATTTACAACTGCTCTTTGGTCAATGGCGCCATGCCACGCCTCACGGGCATGGGGTCGGCAAATCCAGGGATTTTCCTGCTTGGGGCTCGATGATGGACGCCCGGATGCTACACCGGTGGCATACGAGGAAACCGTTTCAAAATGTAGCGGCGGGTGGCGAGTGGCAGCACGGTAGTTTTCGAGGCCCGGGAATTAGGCGTAGACGATCCGGCCACCACCGCAGCGCACGGCGCTGGCCAGGTTGATTTCGGCATCGATCAGCACCTTGGCGGGTTCCTCGCCGCGCATCTCGGCCACGCCCACACTGAAGCCGCCGGCATGTTCCCTGCCCGCCGCCATGCTCTCGCGCAGATCGGCAAGCAGGCGCTGCGCCACGTATTGCGAGCCCTGCCCGCTGGTGCCCGGCATCAGGATCATGAAGCAGCTGTCCACCCAGCGCCCCGGCACGTCGCAGGCGCGCACCTGCCGGCGTATCGCCGCCACGAGCAGGCGTTCCAGACGCAGGCGCAGCGCGCCATCGAAACGCGCCTCGCGCAGTTGGTCCGGCTGGATCAGCAGCACGCTGCAGGGCAGGTTGTACCGGTGATACAGGCTGATCTCGCAATTCACCATCCGTTCCAGCAGCTGGCGGTTGGCCAGACCGGTTTCCACGTCGGCGTACGAGAGCTGGCGCAGATCGCTCACCGTTACCCGATGCTCCCGTTCGTCCTTTTCCCGGGCATAAGTGAACAGGCCGCACAATACGCACAGCAACACGTACACCACCAGCACGCGGCCCATCAGCGCGCCGCTGTAGCGCGCCGGGTCGAAGCCCAGGTAGCCGCCGGTATAGACCAGCAGCGTCAGGGCCAGCAGCAGCGCCGCGGAATAGAGCCCCACGCGGAAGCCCTGCAGGAACAGCGCCGCCAGCGGAAACGGCAGCATGTAGAGCACACCCATGTTGCCGGTGCCGCCGCCGTAGAACAGCACGAAGCATTGCAGCGCCAGCAGCACCGCAAGCAGATGGGGCGCCGCGCGATAACGGCGGGTGAGCCAGGCGATCCCGTACACCAGCACCGTGGCGGCGCCAAGCCCGAACGCCGTCAGCGCCGCATGGGTGTTGTGGCCGCCCTGCGCGATGCCGCCGGGCACGAACAGCACGGCCACCGTGGCCAGGCAAACTACGCCGCTGTAAAGAAAGTGTTTGAGTTGCGCATCTTCCGGCGCCGCGCAGAGCTTGTCGCGGATCGGTGCGGGCAAGGCCCACAATGGCTCGCGGCTCAGCTCATGATCCCTTTCGAGCAAGCCGAAGTGTGATGCGGGAGAAGAAGTGGTCTGAAGTTTTGACATCCTGCTGCGATTCCGGTCTTCCGTGAAAACTTTGGCGTCGCATAGTACACCAAAGCACCGCCGCAATAGCGTTTTCGACCCGCAATTTCTCGAGTCCGCGCGCAATTTGTCTTGATGGCACAATAACATCATCGGCGTGGCCGCCAGGGCTACTGCCGCGCGTAAAACTGCGACGCCGCGCACACCTGTTCACACCGCGCATGGCGCAAACCAATGGTTCCTGTATACTTCGCAACCGTTCGCCCCGACCAGGCTCGCCGGCTACCCCGCAATCCGGCGCCGATGCGGGCTTGTTCCTCCTCTCTACCGCCAGCCTGCCGCACGGACCCTCTCCTGAGCCTCCATCTTTTCCGGAGCCGCATATTGACCAAAGCGGCATGGTTCAGGATCGATCATCCCTCTATCAATACCATTCGGTTCAGTTTTATACGCCTGCCGTAACGACTTTTTTCGTATAGCGAAAATATCGACCGATAATCGAAAATTCACTTTTCGGTGCGTCGAGATGTGTACTATGCTGCGGTCGCCCGCAACGATAAGAATTGCTTCGGCACCGCCTCTTAGAACGATAAGAAGATAGAACAAAAACCCAAAAAAAAGGGGGATAACAATGAGAAGTACTGCATCCAGCAGCACCAGAACCAAGCTTTACTGGGCTATCACCACCGCACTCACCACCACTCTCGCCGCACCACTGGCCTTTGCCCAGGACGCGCCGAGCAATCTCGAGGAAATCCAGGTTACCGGGTCGAGGATCCGCGCCGTCGATGGCATGACCGCGCCCACCCCCGTCACGGCAATGACCGTCGGCGAACTGACCGACTTCAACCCCGGTTCCACCGTGGCCGCACAGCTCGACGAACTGCCGCAGTTCTTCGATACGCCGAACGCCCAGCGCGGCGGTAACGCCATCAGCACCACCGCCGGCGGTTCCTACCTCAACCTGCGCGGCATGGGTCTCAACCGCACCCTGGTGCTGGTGGACGGCACCCGCGTGGCGCCGGCCGACGCCAACGGCAGCGTCAACGTGGACATCTTCCCCAGCGCGCTGATGCAACGCATCGACGTGGTCACCGGCGGTGCGTCCGCCGCGTACGGCGCCGACGCCGTGGCCGGGGTGGTGAACTTCGTGCTCGACCGCGAATTCGAAGGGCTCAGAGCCCGCGTGTCGACCGGTATCACCGAGGAGATGGACGGCGAGAACTACAACTTCAGCGTGGCCGGCGGCAAGGCGTTCATGGACAACCGCCTGCACCTGATCAGCTCGGTGGAAGCGCGCCAGATCGACCAGATCGGCCCCGGCACCTACGATCGCCTCGACAACTGGAAGGATTGGGGCCTGGTGCGCAACCCCAATTACGTTTCCGCCACCGCCACCCCCAACGAGCCGATACGCGTGCACGCCCCTTATGTGTTCAGTGCGCAGGCCAACCCCGCGGGGCTGATCCTGGCACCCACTGGCGCACCCGGCTTCGCCTACACCAACTGGACCTTCACCGACGACGGCAGCGACATACGCCCCTACAACTTCGGCGATTACCTATCGCTTTCCGGCGCCGGCGCGCAGAACAACCAGTCCGGTGGCCAGGAATACAAGTACTACGATCTGGGCAGACAGGCCGGCCCACGCGGCAACGAGGTGAAACAGCGTTCCGCCTTCCTCGGCGCCAAGTTCGACGTCACGGACAGCTTCCGGCTCACCGGCCAGATCATGGCGGGTCGCAGCGAATCCAACTACTACGGCCAGAAATCCGGCATGGCCCTCGCCGGTTCGCTGTATTCGTTCAAAATCTATAGGGACAACGCCTACCTGCCCTCACGGCTGGCCGACGAAATGGACCGCCTCGGCCTCGACATGATCCGCATGAGCCCAAGCGGCGTCATCGACGGCCCCGGCCTGGTGAACATCTACGACAACCGTGGCGACCGCAGCGTCCAATCGCAATACATCTGGACCCTGGGGTTCGACTGGGACCTCAACGACAACTGGAACTTGAACGGCACTTACCAGTTCGGCGAATCGAAAGTGCAGACCGGTATCCTCAACGTGCCGCGTATCGACAAGTTCTTCCTCGCCATGGATGCTGTGCGTGATCCCGCCACCGGCAACATCGTGTGCAACATCGCCCTGCGCAACCCCAGCCCCGCGGAACTCAAGGCATCGGTGGAGGGCAAACGCTTCCCTAGTCCGATCGACCCGCTGGGTGTGGAAGTAGACTCGCCGCTCGGCCCCCTCAACCCGCAGGACTGCGTGCCCTTCAACCCCTTCGGTATCGGCAACGCCAACCTGGCCGCCAAGGCCTGGATTCTGGATCCCGAGAAGAAACAGGTGCGCGTACTGGAGCAGGACTTCGCCGAACTGCTGCTCACCGGCGTGCTGTACGAAGGCTGGGGCGCCGGCCCGATCTCGATCGCTGCCGGCTTGACCTGGCGCGACGAGAACTTCACCCAGATCAACCGCCCCGCCTATGGCGAGCGCGGCCTGCTCAACGTCCCTGACCTTGGCATCCGTGCCATTCCGGATGGCTTCGCCGGCGACGGCAACCGTTCGCTGCATCCCTTCTCCGCCATCGGCGTGGGCGACGGCTCCAAGGATGTGTGGGAATGGTATACGGAGTTGAACGTGCCGATCTGGGAATGGGATTCCGGGCAGAGCATCGGTTCGTCCCTGGCCTATCGCAGTTCGGACTACTCCGGCGCCGGCCGCCAGGAAAGCTGGAAAATCGGTGTGGACGTGCAACTGCTCGACTCCCTGCGTTGGCGCGCCACCAAGTCCAGCGACATCCGCGAACCGAACTTCGCCGAGATCTTCCTGACCGGTACCGGCGGCGGCGCGGTGGACGACCCGTTCCGCGGCAACGAGCGCAACGGTGCTCTGACGGCGCTGTCCACCTCCAACCCGGCGCTTGGCGCGGAAACCGGCGAAACCATCACCACCGGTTTCGTCTGGCGGCCGACTTTCGCCAGCTGGATCGATGGCCTGCAGGTGTCGGTGGACTGGTACGAAATCAACCTTGATGGCGCCGTGGCCGCTTACGGTATTCAGCGCATCGTGGATGACTGCTTCGCTACCGGCGCGGCGAGTGCCTGTAACCTGATCCAGCGCCTGCCGCCTACGGGTGATGGTTACAGCATCGGTCCCATCTCGCGCATCCTCAACCAGAACATCAACGCAGACAAGGCACAGACCCGTGGTGTCGACCTGGAGGTCGGCTATCGCTTCGAGCCTAACTTCTTCGCCGATCAGGAAGAGTCCTTCAACCTGAGGAGCATCCTGGGCTTCCTGGATGAAAACTCCACCACAACGGCTGCAGGCACCACCACCGACCTGGCAGGCAGCCAGTCGCGTCCGGAAATATCCGGCGTCATTACCGGCACCTACACCGTCGGCCCCTGGGGCTTCATGCTGCAATCCAGCTACTACGACGACGTAATGCTCAACAGCACCTGGGTGGAAGGCGTGGACGTGGACGACAACAAGGTCGAATCGATGACCACGTTCAACTCCTCGATCTTCTATTCGGGCGAGACCTCCCGTGGCCATTCCTGGCGGGCGGCGTTCAACGTCACCAACCTGTTCGGCCGCGATCCCCCGATCGTGGCGGGCGCTGCTGGTCAGAGCATCATCGCGGGCCACGACAGCCTGGGCCGTCGTTACCAGCTTAGCCTGAACTACGACTTCTGATGGCGCGGCCGGGATAGAACATGAGCCTTCGGGCTCATACCCCTTGAGGGAAGAAGCGGACGGAATATCTCTCCCCAGCTATATCCCCCGCCCGCGGCCTTCCTCAAACCAGGGCGCCGGAACCAAAAGTTCCGGCGCCCTTTTTTATGCCCGATATGGATCGGGCGGGCCGCAGGCGCTTTTTTGTGCCCGACACGGATCGGGCGAGCCGCAGGCGCTTTTTTGATGCGAAGCGCTACCCTATACTCATGACGCTTGCGGCCCTAGGCCGCCTTGTTCATTCACGCACCCACGGGAAAACCGCCATGAAAACCAGAACAATGATTGCCGCCGCCCTGACCGCCCTGCTGTTGGGCCCACCCGCGCTGGCGCAGGACCCCGTTACCGGCACGCCCGACGAATCCCTGTTCACCGACAACGATCCGGTGAAACACCGCAACAAGCAGGCCGCGCTGCACATCATGCGCGAGCTGCTGCAATGCAACCAATGGTCGGATGCCGGCAATTGGTTGACCGATCGTTATATTCAACACAACCCGAATGCGGCATCCGGCCTGCAGGGCGTGATCGACTTCTTTACCGCCTTCCGCCAACCCAGCCCCACCTGCGACACGCTCACCACGCCGATCGTGGCGGTGCTGGCCGAGGGGGATTACGTGACCGTGGTGATTCCGCGCGAATATCAGCACCCGGAGACCGGCGCCGCTTACACTTCCACCTGGTTCGACATGTGGCGTTTCGTGGACGGCAAAGCCGACGAGCATTGGGACCCGGCCACGATCGCGCCGGCGCAATAGGATTGCGTCATCGTGCATGGCGCGGGCAGTGTGCCCGTGCCATGCATTCAGGAATGTGCAGTTATTGTGAGAGCTTCATTCCCACAGCGAGGCAATGTAGTACGGCAGGAACACGGAGATGCCATCCACCCGTTCGATTGCCCCGTTGCGGAGGCGGAACAGTTCCAACCGCCCACGCGTATTGGGGTACTCCACTTCCACTTTCAGCGGTACGCCGTCCGTGCTGGTGTAATCCACGTAGCGCGTGGCGTGATCCTCGAGCGACAGCGCCACCACCACGCCGGTTTCCGTATCGATCACGGGGTAGCGCCGCGCACGTATCCGGTCCACCGGCTTGAACAGGCCCTGCTGCAGTTGCGTCAGGCAGCCTTGCGCCACCTGTGCCGCCCAGTATTCACCAACGCTTACGTTCATGCCGTTGACGTGCTGCACGCAGTCTTCCGCGATGGCGGTATGCAGTTCGCCGGAATTGAGCTGCCGCGTGTCGAACCAGCCGTCGACCAAGGCCACCATCTGTTCACGTGAACGGCGCTCGCCGGCCGGCAGTGCCGTGGTGTAGGCGGCATCGAGGCGATAATCCGCGGTGGGCGCAAACACCTCCGGCGTGCCTTCGCGGCCGTGATAGGCCTCCACCGCCACGATACGTTGGTTCTCCACCTGCAAACGTACGCCCGTGTAGGCGGCCTGCCCATGCTCCGCGGTAATGCCGAACCACACCACGTTGCCGGTGGCGGGATCGGGCAGAATCAAGCCATCGTTCACCAGCGAAGGCCCGGCGCCCCAAAAGCCGTCGCCGATCATCATGGCCACGTTGTTCTCGGTGTAGCGCACGCGCTCGCCCCAGGGCAGGCGCGACCAATCCTGCGTGGTCAGTTCCCGCATGTAATCGGTGGCGATGTTGCGCAGGCAGTCGGCGTCGCAGTCCTGCGCTTGCGCGGCGCTCACGGTGGTCACAAGCAGTGCGCCGCAGGCAATTCCAACCCAGGTTTTCATGGTGTCTCCTTCAGCGCGTCTGGAAATCGACGTTGGGCGCCGAGAACGGCGAGGGCATGAAATACGGCACGTAGGTGAATGCCGCTTCGATGCGTGAAATCTTGCCGCTGCGAATCTTGAAGGCTTCCAGCAGCGTGATGGAGTTGGGCCATTTCAGCACGGTGTTCATTTCCCGGCCGTCGTTGAGCGTGTAGCGGTCGAAGGTGTTGGCGTGATCGAAGAAGCCGGACGCCACGACGATGCCGCGCGTTTCGTCCACCAGCGGAAAACGCCGCGCGCGCACGCGTTTGTTGATGCGGTAGATGCCCAACCGGAACTGTTCCTCGCAGCCCTGGGCGATCGAGGCGGAGCCGCCGTTGGTGGTGGTGCTGACGCCGTTTTCGAGACGCCCACAGTCGTCGCTGAAATCGGTGAATACCTGGCCGTCGTTGAGTTCCACGGTGTTGAAGTAGCCGTCGGCCACGGCCACCAGGCGTTCACGCGGGCGGCGTTCCTCTAGCGCGAGGATGTCGGTGAAGGTGGGGTCGTGAACGACCTGGTCGGGGTCGCCGAAGGGTTTCGGCATGTCGGGCAGGCGATTGACGACGGTTTCGATTTCCGTGATGAGGCCCTGTTGCACCTTGATGCGCAGCGCAAGGTAAGCGGGGTTGCCGTGTTCTTCCACGAGGCCGAACCAGGCGGCATTGCCGGTCTGGGCGTCGGCAACGATGAGGGCACCGTCGCGCACCTTGGAGATGGTGCCCCAGAGGCCGTCGTTGCCCAGCGGCATGAGCACGTTGTTTTCGGAGAAGAGGACGTCGGGGGCGAGGTTGGCCTGCGTTGGGTTTCTGGCGGCGAGCGCGGCGACGTAACCGTTGGCGTGGCCGATCAGGCAGTCGTAGTCGCAGGTGGGTTGGATGACGGCGCTGGGTTGGCCGGGAGCCTGGGCCAGGGCCAGCGAGCTTAGGGCGTAGCTGAACAAGAGGAGGGACTTGGGAAGGTTGGTTTTCATTGGTGTCCGCTCTGGCTAAACGTGGGCTTTCTGCGTGGCTCTGGTCGGGATCCCCCGCCGTCCGGGCTGGCCATGGGGCTGGGGGACGCCGTGAATACGTCCCTGTAGGCTCGCGTGCGCGCATCCCTGCGCGCACGCGCCCCCAGCCCCATGGCCAGCCCGGACGGCTGTTGGCGGCGAGTGTCTCGCTTCGTTCCCAAACCCGGCCCCGCTCCGGACGGCTGTTGGCGGCAGGTTTCCCGCTTTGTTCGGCGGTGCCAATTTCTGCTTTCAGTGGTAAACGATTGGTCCATTTTTATTTTTCCAGTGGCACGGCGTAGATCATGAAAGGAGGCGGCTCCTGGCCTTGCAGCGCGGGGTCGAGGACGTAGCCGATGTGGCTTTCCAGTACGTAGGCGGTATCGCCCACCAGGGTGACGGCGGGGGTGGAGACGAAGTCGTCGCGCAGGATGTCGAGGGTGGCGACATTGCCTTCGATGGAGAGAATGCCGACACGACCGAGGGTGCCCTCCGCTTGGAGAAAATGGTCATCGGCGATCAGACGCATGCCATCGGGGCCGCCGAGCGTGTGCGAGAGTTGCAGGGAAGTGAGTGCGCCCATGCGGCCGTCGGCAGTGCTTTCGACGCGGAAGACTTCCTGGGTGCGCACGTTGTTGGCGTACAGCACGCCGTCTCCGCTGAAAGCCAGGCCGTCGATGCCGACCAGGGCGGGGTCACTGCCGAACAGTTCCAACGCGGTGCCGCGGGGCGCCAGTTTGAAGATCCGGCCATTGGACGTGTCGCTGGCGTAGGCGCTGCCGTCGGGGGCAATGGTGATGTCGTTGCAGACGGAGGCGGGCGGCGGGAAATCCCAACTGCCTTTGAAGGCGCCGCTGCGCAGGTCGAAGGCTTTGAGCGCGCTGGTGCCTTCGCTGCGTTCCGGCCCGAGGAAATTGGGCGCGGAGCATAGCCAGAGCGTGGCGGAGGCATCGTCGGCAAGCACGCCGAGAATGGCAAGTATGCCGTTTTCGGCATCGTGTTGAATCCAGGGCCGCGCCTGGTCCGTGCCGGCTTGTGCGCGGTAGACGATGCCCTTGGTGCTCCCCACGTAGACATTGCCGGCGGCGTCACTGCTGAGGCTTTCGGGAAACACCTGGGTGTCCATGATGCGGATGTCGGGCAGCGGCCGGCTGCAGGCGGCGAGGCTCAGCAGCAGGGTCGTGAATGCGAGAGTGAGCAGACGCATGGTCAATGTCCCGTTTCGCTGACGGTGCCGGTTTGCAGCGTCGTGCCGTTCTGTTGCGCCTCATAGGCGCGCCAAGCCAGGTCGATCAGATGGGCATGGATAGCGTCGGCCTGTGCGTCATCGAGTACGTCATCCCATTGCGGCATGCCGCGGTAGCGGCGGGCACCGTACAGCACGATGCCTTTGAAACCTTCGTGTACTTCGGCAGTCATGCGTCGCAGGTCGGGCGTGAGGCCGTAGTCGGTATTGGCGTGGCAGATGGCGCAGTTTTGTGCGAACAGCCGCGCGCCTTCGGCAAGCGTATCGGCAGACGCGGTATTGGCAACCGGAGGTTCCGGAATCGGCCCTATGGCGCTTACCGGCTCGGGCAACGGTACGGGGGCGCCGTCCAGCTTGAATACCAGCAGCCGTCCTTCGTTGCCATAGCGGATCACGGCGCTGCTGGGATGCGGCGCAAACCAGCCACCGCCGCCCCAACCGGCAAGCACGGCGATGTATTGCGTGCCGTCCACCCTATAGCTGATCGGCGCGGTCATGATGGAGGTGCCCACTTCGAGATCGAGCAGCATGGCGCCGCTGTCCTGATCGTAGGCGCGCAGAAAGCCGCTGTCGGTGCCCTGGAACACCAGGCCGCCGGCGGTGGACAGCACGCCGGCGCGATCCCACCAGCCTTCGTTCTCGTGTTCCCACACCACCGCGCCGGTACGCGGATCGTAGGCTTTGAGCGCGGCGCGCGAGGTGTGCTGCCCGCTTTGCTGCAACTCGCGCAGCGCCGAGCGCATCGGCTCCGCCAGCAGCGCGGGATCCTGCAGCAGCATGTCGCCGAACAGCGTGGTGTTGCCGGAATTGGCCAGTTTTGGCCGATGCTCGTGGCCTTCCGAAGGATCATAGGTGAGCGCGCCGCCTTCGATGCTGGGGATATAGACCAGGCCGTTGACGGGGTTGTAGGACATCGGATTCCAGCTGTGTCCGCCCATGCCCGAGGGCGTGACGAAGACGGGTTTGTCGTTGCCGTAATCCACCGCTGGGTCGATGGTGGCGCGGCCGCTTTCGAGATCGATGCCGCTGCTCCAGTTCTGCGGCACGTAGCCGCGCGCGGAAAGCAGCTGGCCGGTGGCACGATCGAGAATGTAGAAAAAGCCGTTTTTCGGCGCCTGCATCAATACCTTGCGGGTTACCCCGCCGATGTCGAGGTCGGCCAGTACCATGGGTTGGGTGGCGGTGTAGTCCCAACTTTCGCGCGGCACCTCCTGGTAGTACCAGGCCATGCGGCCGGTGCCGGGATCGATGGCAATGATGGAACACAGAAACAGATTGTCGCCGCCGGCAGGGCTGCGTTCGTGCCAGTTGAACAGGGCCGAGTTGCCGGTGCCGATGTAAAGCAGGTTGAGCTCGGGGTCGTACACCATGGCGTTCCATACCGTGCCGCCACCGCCCACGTCCCAGCGGCTGTCCGGATCCCAGGTGGCGGCGGCCAGTTCCATTTCCGGATGTTCGAAACCGTTGGCGGGATCGCCGGGCACGGTGAAGAAACGCCAGCGCAGTTCGCCGCTGTGGCGATCATAGGCGCTGACGTAACCGCGCGCGTCGTAGTCGGCGCCGGCATTGCCGATCACCACCACCTCGCCCGCCACCTCCGGCGCGCCGCTGGAGGTGTAGGCGCGATCCTTGTAGATGAAAGTATCCTGTTCCCAGCGCACGGCGCCGGTTGCGGCGTCGAGCGCGAACAGGCGCCCGTCGAGCGAACCCACGTATACCAGTCCGTCGAATACCGCGAGGCCACGATTCACTTCATCGCAACAGGTGTAGCGGTTCACCTGGCCGTCGCTTTGCGGATCGAAAGTCCACAGCTCCGCACCGGTTGCGGCCTCGAGCGCATAGACCCGCCCCGTGGTGCCGGACACGTACAGCACGCCGTCCACCATGATGGGGTTGGCTTCCATGCCCCGGTAGGTGCCGGT
>DATMFX010000358.1:0-20747 GCA_035555995.1 Hyphomicrobiales bacterium
GCTTGCGTTGCAGATTGCCGCGCTGGACATCGAACCCGGCGAGCGCATCGCCATTCTGGGGCGCAACGGCGCGGGCAAGTCCACGCTGCTGCAGGCGCTGGCCGGCATGATCGCCGCCAAGACCGGTGAACTGAGCGTGGACGGCGTGAGCCTGTCCCATCTGGACGTGGCCGACCTGCGCCGCGATGTGGGCCTGATGACGCAGCAGGCGCGGCTGTTCCACGGTTCGGTGCGCGACAACCTGCTGCTTGGCTCTCCACGCGCCACGGATGAGGAATTGATGCAGACCCTGGCATTGAGTGGTGCCGATGAATTCGTGCGCAAGCTGCCGGACGGCCTGGATCATCTGCTGCTGGAAGGTGGCGGCGGGTTGTCCGGCGGGCAGCGCCAGTCGCTGCTGCTGGCGCGCCTGATGCTGCGCCGCCCGCGCATCCTGCTGCTCGACGAACCGTCGGCGGCGCTCGACGAAGCGGCGGAACGGCAACTGATCGAACAATTGTCGGGCTGGCTGCAGGGCCGCACGCTGGTGCTGGCAACGCATCGCATGAGCATGCTGGCGCTGGCGGATCGGGTACTGGTGGTGGATAACGGGCGCATCGTCATGGACGACGCCAAAGGCAAGGTGCTGTCGCTGCTGGCGCGGCGCACCATGAAACCGGTGCGCAAGGTGGCCGAATAGGAGGCATGGTGCTCAAAGCAAGTGGTTTTGGAACGTTGATGGCGCGTTGGTTCGGCGCCCCGCAGCCGCTGGCGACGGCAGGCTATCCGCAGGCGATGCCGCAGGTACCCGTGCCGGTATTGAGCCAGGGCAGCGAATGGCGCCTGCACAATGGTGCCACCGACGAGGCGTCGCTCGTGGGTTCCACCCGCGTGGTGGTGGCCGTGGCGCTGATGCTGGTTTGCCTGTTGCTGTGGTCCTACTTTGCCACGGTCACGGAAGTGTCCACCGGCGATGGCCGCATCGTGCCGAATTCGCGCGAACAGGTGATCCAGTCGCTCGAAGGCGGCATTCTGCGCGAACTGCACGTGCGTGAGGGCGACATCGTGGAGGCGGGTCAGATACTGGCGCAGCTCGACCTGACCAAGACCGAATCCAGCGTCGAGGAAAGTGCGGCGCGCCTGCGCGCGGCGCAGGCTTCGGTGGCGCGGCTGGAAGCCGAGGTCAACGACACCGCGCTGGAATTTGCGCCGGAACTGGACGCTTATCCGGACCTGATCCGTACGCAGACTCGCCTGTACACCACCCGCCGCAGCGCGCTGGAACAATCGCTGGCCGGCATCGAACAGTCGATCCAACTGGTGAACCAGGAACTGGCGCTTACCGAATCCCTGGAAAAAGTCGGCGCCGCCAGCAGCGTGGAAGTATTGCGGCTGCGCCGGCAATTGTCGGAACTGCAGATGCAGTCACATGACACGCGCTCCGAATACCTGGTGCTGGCGCGCGAGGAGCTGGCCAAGGCCCGCGCCGAAATGGACGCCACCACCTCGGTGGTGCGCGGCCGCGCCGATGCGCTGTCGCGTCTGACGCTGCGTTCCCCGGTGCGCGGCATCGTCAAGGACATCGGCGTGACCACCCAGGGCGGCGTGATACCGCCCAACGGCCAGCTGATGGCGATCGTGCCGATGGACGACAGCCTGCTGGTGGAAGCGCGTATTTCCCCGCGCGACATCGCCTTCATCCATCCCGGTCAGGAAGCCAAGGTCAAGATCACGGCCTACGACTACACGGTGTATGGCGACATGGAAGGCAGCGTAAGGCTGATCTCCCCCGACACCATCCAGGACGAAGCCCGCCCGGACCTGTTCTATTACCGTGTGTTCGTCCAAACCCAGAACGACGCTCTGATCGACAAGGAAGGCAACCACCTCCCAATCGTGCCGGGCATGATAGCCACGGTGGACATTCGCACCGGCGAAAAGACGGTATTCGATTACCTGATGACGCCGATGACGCAGGCGCGCCGAGCATTGCGCGAACGTTGACGGAGGCTTATCAGTGTCTCTGTCGTTGTTGCTGAGCCGGATCCGACCGGCGGTGCTGGCCAATCGCACTGGTCCGGCCGCGCCGTGGCCCACCTGCACCCTGTTTTTGTCCATGTGCGACTCGCTGGAGCGGGCGCGGGTGCTGCATGTGAGCGGCAACGATTTCGAAACGCTGTGGCGCGAGCTGGCGGAGAGCGCGCAGCGGCAGGTGCAGCGCGACAAATTCGAGGTGCGGTGGCTGCGCGTGGACTGGGTGGTGGGCGTGCGCAGCACCACCTGGCGCAGCCTCAAGGCCAGCCTCAAGGCGGTCAAGCGCAACTACTTCCGTTACGGCCTGGCGCTGGATCCGGCTTTTGGCGTGGCGTTCCTGGAAGCGGAAATCAACGCCAACGCCATGCTGTACGGCGGCAACCACGTCGAGCACGCCATGCTCAACGAAAAGAATTTTCGCATCTACGCCCAGACGCGCTTCAAGGGCAGCGTGCCGGATTTCAATGACGAGCGCGAACTGTGGGTGCTGTCCACCCAGGGGGTGTTCTGCTCCCTGGACGAACCTTGCCAGCCCTTGTATCGCTCGGGCCCCGACGCAGGGCGGCGCATCATCGACCGCCTGGACATCCCCACCGTGACGCGGCTGATTGCCGACAGCAGCACGTACCTGCGCACGCAGGTCAAGGAAGACGGCCGTTTCCGCTACGGCTGGCACCCCTGCTTCGACCGGCCCATCAACACCTACAACACCTTGCGCCATGCCAGCACCGTGTACGCTATGCTGGAAGCCTGGGAAGTGACGCGCGATCCCGCGCTGGAAGAAGCCATACTGCGCGCACTGCGTTTTTTGACCACCCAGTTGATCCGCACCATGGCCTTGCCTGGCGGCGTCAACGCCGCGTTCCTGCTGGACGTGGGCAACGAAATGAAGCTTGGCGGCAACGCGGTGTGCGTGCTGGCGCTGGTCAAGTACACCGAACTGTTTGGCGACGACACCTACCGCCCCCTGCTGGAACAGCTGGGGCAGGGGATGGCCTACATGCAGAACGCGCAGACCGGCGGCTTCGTACACGTGCTCAACTACCCGGACCTGCGCGTCAAGGACGTGTTCCGCGTCATCTACTACGATGGCGAGGCTGCCTTTGCGCTGATGCGCTTGTACGGGTTGACCCGGGATCAACGCTGGCTGGACGTGGTGGAAAAAGCTTTCGACTACTTCATCGAGCGTGAGCATTGGCGCACCCACGACCACTGGCTCGGCTATTGCGTCAACGAACTGACCTTGTACCGCCCGCTGGAGCGCTACTACCAATTCGGCGTGCGCAACGTGGCCGACCATCTCAATTTCGTGAGCACGCGCATCACCACCTTCCCCACGCTGCTGGAACTGATGATGGCCTCGGAAACCCTGCTGGAGCGTTTACGCGGCGAGCCGGCACTGACGCACCTGCTGGACGGCTTCGACATGCGCAAGTTCCACCAGGCGCTCGACTTTCGCGCCCACCATCTGCTCAACGGACACTTCTGGCCCGAGCTGGCCATGTACTTCCGCAACCCCCGCCGCATCCTCGGCAGCTTCTTCATCCGCCACCATGCCTTCCGGGTACGCATTGACGACGTCGAACACTACCTGTCCGGCTTCGTCGCCTACCGCCGCTTCCTGGTGCGGCAGGCCGCCGAACAGGCGGCATCCAGCCCCAGCGCGGTGAACTCGCGCTCCTGAGTATTCTTTCCGCTTCTCTCCTTCCTGAAGCCGAACCGAACTCTCCAGTCTCGTCCTTGCATGAGGCCGAGGTCGGTCGTCAATTTTTTTCACAATCCTGCTGAGGATTTTTCTTCCCGAGTTGTTAACTGTGGAAGAAGGGCAGCAATTCATAATGATAAGAGATTCCGGGTGCGGTGCATTGCGCTGCACTCAGGGGGCTTGGGACAGGGGACTGTGAGAGATGCGGATGAAGCCCGACGGCAGGACGGTTTCCGAGCATTCGACAAAGAATGCTGTAACGAAAAGCAAAGGCTGGTTGAAAAACTTCCTGGATATTCGCCCTTTGCTGTTCCGTGTGGTGGGAAGAATCGTACGGCCCGAAGAAATCGAGGACATCGTCCAGGAAACCTTCGTCCTGTCCTATGCGGCCAGCCGGAAGAAGAAGATCGACAACCCCCGGGGATTCATGGTGCGGACGGCGAAAAACATTGCGCTCAACATTACCAAGCGTGCAGACAAGAAGGCGCATTACTCCTTCGAGAGCCTGCTCGACGATGACCTCGAAATGCACGGTGGAAGCGTTGAGGACAGGTACCAGGCAGAGGAAATGTTCATCTACTTCTGCAGGGCCGTTTCTGAATTGCCCGTCGACTGCCGCCGCGTGTTCATTCTCAAAAAAATCTACGGTTTGAGCCTGCGTGAAATCGCCGAACGATTTGGTATCAGCACCAGCATGGTGGAAAAGCACGTTGCCATGGGTATGGCGATGACAGGCAGATATATGGCTGCCCGGGGGTATTGGGATGAGTCCGAATTGGTGTCGTCTGCGGAAGAGTGCCAAACAAGGGAGGTTAGAAAGCCTTGAATAACAATGTCATCAAATTCACGGATGCTCGTGGATATCGTGAAGCGGTGCGGGATCAGGCCTGTGCCTGGCTTGTGCGAATCGATGAAGGCGCCTCCGAGGAAGACATGTCGCGATTGGTGCAGTGGCTGGAAGAGGATCCTCTGCATGTCAGCATGTTGATCAACATGGCTGCCATGTGGGACCAGGCCGAGATTCTGGCGGAATTGTCCGAGATTTTCCCACTTGAGGAAAAATCCGTATCCCTCAGGAGCAATCCTCGCACGGGAACCTCATGGGCGTTCGCCGCGTTTGCCGCCATCATGCTGCTTGGTGGTGTTCTTGTTGGCTGGCGCAGCCTGGATTTGTGGGGTTACCACCTGGATGAAGACTATGAAACGGCTATTGGAGAACGGCGGCAGATCGACCTGCCCGATGGTTCCATCGTCACTCTCAATACCAACACAAAGGCTCACTTCTCATTCGACAGGCGAACGCGCACCGTGATTCTCGATCATGGTGAGGGGTTCTTTACCGTGGCGAAAGACAAGACAAGGCCGTTCCGTGTGTATGCGGGTGCTCGTGTCGTGGAGGCTGTCGGCACTGCCTTCACCGTGCAACGCAATGACGGCAAGCAACTGGAAGTACTGGTTACCGAAGGCAAGGTGAATCTTTTCGAGTTGGCTGGGGCAAAGGATGAATCGGGGCAGCCTGAGGACCACGAGCGACTGCCGTTGAAACAGGAGACCACCGCCGACAGCGTTATCCCCCTTGCGGCGGGAGAAAGACTCACGATTGCCCAGGAGGCACAGAAGATCGAACGTGAGCAACTGCAACCGGATGAGATGGAAGTAAAACTCGCCTGGCGTGTCGGCATGCTGGTATTCCAGGGCGATTCGTTGGAAACCGTACTGCGGGAAGTCAGCCGTTACACCACGGTGAAACTGGAGGCGGACGAAGGGATACGCAACATCCAGATAGAGGGCTTGTTCCGTGCCGGCGATATCGACGGGCTACTCATTGCCATGGAGAAAAATTTCAACCTGAGATCACAACGGATCGGCGAGGACCAGATTCGTTTGACTGCGGGTGTCCAGGAGGAATAGCCGATAAATCATGGTAACCAAAAGAGGGAGCCAGGAAAGGCGAGGCAGGACAAGAAGCTTCCACTTGATCGGCGGCTTCGGCAAGAAGGGAAGGGTGCTGCGCAATCACGTGGCGGCAGGCTGTTTCGTGGTGATGTCGTGTTTGGCTTTTGCTCAGGACGAGAGAACGTTTCGCTTCGATATCCCACAGCAATCGGTACAGAAGGCGTTGTTGGAATTGGCGCAGCAAGCACAGCTTCCGATCCTGTTGCCACTGAATGCCTTCAGTAACCTGAAAGCCAATGAACTGAAAGGTGAGTATTCAGTGGGTCAGGCCCTGATGCTTCTGCTCGAGGGCACCTATGTAAGAGCGGAATTCGACCAATCAGGGCAACTGATCGTTAAAAAAATGGCAGATACAACCAATAGCAACAATGACTCGAAAGGGGAAGAAGGAATGCCTGAAAAAAGAATGAGAAGGAACATCCTGGCCGCCGCCATTGCCGGCATATTCTCTGGCGGCTCGGGAGTCGCGCTTTCCCAGGATGTTACACCTGGCCAACCGCTTGAGGAGATCACCGTCACCGGTAGCCGCATCACGCAGACCAGCGGTTTTTCCACACCCGTTCCGGTCACCACGCTGTCGACGACGGACCTGCGCGATATGGAACCCGGCAACACCATTTCCCAGCAGCTCGATGCCCTGCCTCAGTTTTTCAATACCCGCACGCTGCAGAATGCCGGTCCGGGCGGCGGCAGTTCCATCGTCGGTAGCCCGACGGCCGCGCTGAACCTGCGCAACCTGGGAGGAAACAGAACCCTGGTGCTGCTCAACGGCTCGAGAGTCGTGCCGACGGACAAGCTGGGCGCGGTGAACGTCGACCTGTTCCCCACCGCATTGATGCGTTCGGTGGATGTGGTCACCGGGGGCGCGTCCGCAGCCTATGGCGCGGATGCCGTGGGGGGCGTGGTGAACTTCGTTCTCGATCGAGAATTCGAAGGTTTGCGGGTCAATGCCTCGTACGGCCAGCATGAAGGCGGCGTGGGCAAGAGCAACCAGCTTGATATAGCGGGTGGGGCCAGCTTGCTGGATGGCCGCTTGCATATCATTGCTTCCGGGCAATCCCAGGAAGTGGACGAAGTGCCGGCCAACTGGCACCGCCTGGACAATTACCAGTTCTGGGGACATATCAGGAATCCTGACTGGTACGCGGGAGCGCCTGCCGGTATCCCGTTGCGGGTGACGCGCCCCTGGGTGATGTCTTCGACGACGTCGCCCACCGGTTTGATCATTGCCCCTGGTACCAGCCTGAACAACATGCGCTTCACGGCGGATGGTATGGGCATCACGCCTTTCGTTCCTGGCGAAGGCTTCTGCCAGGGCGGTGCCGGTTGCCAAAGCTCCATGGCCGGAGGACCCGAAGCGGAACTGCGCAAGGAGGGCTTCAACCGCGTCGTCGGACCCAATGGCGCCGGCGCGGTGTCCCGTTCGAGCTTCGTGGGGATGAAGTTCGACCTGACCGATCGGCTTGCCATGCGCTGGGAAGGCATGGTGGGCCGCACCGAGTCGATCAGGGACAAGAACATGCGTTTCTATCCGATCCTGAACTCCGGATGGACGCCGATCATATTCCGGGAAAACGCGTACCTGCCCGACGAGGTTAGGCAGGTCATGCTCGACAGCAACCTCGAATCCATCCAGGTGAGGAAGCAGGGCTCCCTGACTCCCTGGCACGACATCGGCTCCGATGAGCGCAGCCGCGATGTATTCACCACCTGGAACTGGAATGCGGGCATCGACTACAGGATTCCAGGTGTTGAATGGGACTTGCAGGCGAACTGGCAAACCGGCAAGTCGAAGCGTAATTCCCAGATGGACAACATGCTGCGCCTGGACCGTCTGTTTCTGGCTTCCGATGCCGTCGTCGATCCCGCCAGCGGCAACATCGTCTGCCGCGTCAAACTGTTCAATCCCACGCCGGAGCAATTGCAGGCGGCTGTGGCTGGAATCGACTCGGTGCGTCCCATCAATCCCTATGTGCCGGCCGGTACGCCCGGCAATACCCAGCCGTTGCGTTCGCCCGTCGGCCTGGACAACACGATTGAGGATTGTGTTCCTATCAATATCTTCGGCAGCGGCAACATGACGCAGGAGGCGCTGGACTACATAGGCACGTGGAAGGGCAGCAGGGGGCATGTGGATCAGGATTTCGCCGAAGTGCTGATGAGCGGCGAACTGTACGAAGGGTGGGGCGCGGGCGCCGTCAGCTTCGCGTTGGGAGCCACCTGGAGGGATCAGGGTTTTATCGAAGGTGCCGTGCCTGCCGATCTCGACATAGAAGGACCGGCCAGGAATGCCCCGGAAATCGGTATTCGCAGCATGCCACCCTCCGTCCACAACGGCAGCGCCAGCCTGCATGCCCAATCCCACATCCCCTACGTTGGCGGCAAGATGGATGTATGGGAATGGTTCAGCGAATTGAACGTTCCGATATTCCAAACGCAGGCCTTGTTCGGGCAAACCCAGCACTTGAACGCGAACCTTGCCTATCGTGGTTCCACCTATGAACGCAGCGGAAAAATCGACAGTTGGAAAGTCGGTTTGGATTTCCAGCTAGTGGATGATGTGAGGCTGCGCCTGACCCGCTCGCATGACGTGCGCGAACCGACCTTTTTCGAACTGTTCGACGCCCTGGCCAACGTCGGCTCCGTCAGCGATCCGCGTTTCGGCGGCGAGCAATACAACTTCTCCCAGATCCAGGGCGGTAACCCGAATCTCAACCCGGAGGAAGCCAACACCACGGTTGCCGGTATTGTGTGGCAGCCGACGTCTTCCTCCTGGCTCGGTGGCTTGCAGGTTTCACTGGATTGGTATCAGGTAAAAATCGAGGATTCGGTGGCGCTGCTTGGTGTCCAGCCCATCGTGGACGAATGTGAGAGGGGCGTGCAGTCGCTTTGCGCCCAGATCGAGCGCGACCCCGGCACGGGGAAAATCACCAGACTGTACAACACCTATCTCAACGTGGACCAGGCGTCCACCGAAGGGGTGGATGTGGAAGTCGCTTATCGGATCGAGCCTGATTTCGTCGCCGATCAGCGGGAGAGCCTGACCTTCCGCTGGTTGTCCGGCTACGTGAAGGAGCGGAGCAATACCCCGTTTGGCGGCAACCCCATCGATACTGCCGGCTCGCTGGGCAATCCCGATCTCACCTCTGTGATGACGACCACCTATGGCCTCGGCCCCTGGAGCGTTCAGTTGCAAGGCCGCTTCATCGACTCCGTGCTGCGGAATGCGCAGTGGGTTGAAGGCGTGGACGTTGACGACAACACGGTCAGTTCGATGACCTGGTGGAACATGCGGTTCGGTTACAGCGGCGAGTTCAACAACGGCTCCGCCTACAGCATCAACCTGAACATCCAGAATATCTTCGATCGGGAACCTCCCATCATTGCCAGTTTTTCCGATTTCGGTGGCGGTGGTCAGTCGGTCAATCCCAACTACGATATTTTCGGACGGCGCTACAACCTCAACGTCAGCTATTCCTTCTAGAAAATATGAAAAGCCTATCGCGCAGGACCGTATTGAAAGGACTTGGCCGCACCAGCCTGGCAGCGTTGCTGCCGGGCGGTGTTGGCGTGTTCGCGCAGCAGGCAACCCTGGATGTGACACAGCTGAACCAGACGATGTTCGTGGTTCACGGCCCGGATGCGAACGTATTCGTGATCGATACCGGCGAGGGCCCGATTCTGGTGGATGGCGGGGCGGCCGCGTGGTCGCCTGACCTGCTGGCGCTGGTGACGGAACGTACGCAAGGGAAACCCGTTCGAGCGCTGATCAATACGCATTGGCATCCGGAGCAGACGGGTTCGAATCTCGAGCTGGGGGAGCAAGGCGTGGAGATTATCGCCCATGACAACACACGGCTCTGGCTGAGCACGGAGGTCGAGCAGCGTTGGTCGGGCCTGAACTTCGCGCCACTGCCGCAGGTGGCGCGGCCGGGTTCGACGATCTATGACAGCAGCGAGCGCTTGATCGGCGGCCACACTTTGCAGCTCGGCTATCTGCTGCATGCCCATACGGATGGTGACCTTTACGTGCAGTTGCCTGCCGCAAACATCCTGTTCGCAGGCGGCTTTCTGACGAACGACCGCTGGCCGGTGATCGATTGGTGGACCGGGGGCTGGAGCGGCGGGGTGCTGAATGCTTTCGAATCCGTGCTGGCCGTGTGCAATGAAGACACCGTGATCGTGCCGTCCTCGGGAAAACCCATGCGGTATGGAGAATTACAGGAGCAGCGTGAGATGTACCTGGCGATATTCGACAAAGTTCACACTGGATTCGCGAAGAGCCTGGGCCCCGATGAAATCGTGGCCTCCATGCCGGCGGCGGGATTCAAGCCGCAGTGGGGCGATGCGGGGCTTCTGATCAGGCTGGCAGCGCAAAGCCTGCAGGGCCATTTGCGGAGCGGCGTGGGCGACTGGCTGCCCCGGATACCATGAGAGTGCTGCCGATGTGTGGAAAACGCGACAACGGGTTGGCCCCCGCCGTTGCGCTGTTGCTGATGTGCCAGATGGCGCCGGCGCATGCGGCGGACGCTGCTACGTCTTCCGGAGAACAATTGTTCGGCTCCTCCGAGAACTGGGAGCTGGTGGAAACGTACTGCGTGAAGTGCCACAACATTGAAGACTGGTATGGCCAGTTGGCGCTCGATTTCATCGATCGGGAGCACATCGAGAATGAAGTGGCTGTTTGGGAAAAGGTGGTCCGCAAACTCCGTGGCAGCATGATGCCACCACCCGGTAGCGACAGACCGGCAAACGCGCAGGTCGACCGGATGGTGGCATGGCTGGAAGGGTTGCTCGATCAGGTGGAGCATCCGGTAGCGGGGTACGTGCCGCTGCACCGCCTCAACCGCACAGAGTACGCGAATGCGGTCGAGGAGCTGTTGGCGCTGTCGGTGGATCCTGAAACGTTGTTGCCGGTCGATGGCGTGGAAGATGGCTTCGACAACATTGCCAGCGCCCTGAAAGTGTCGCCGACCTTCATCGACCAATATGTCAGCGCGGCGAGAGCCTTGAGTGATCTGGCGGTGGGTAGTCTCGATGTTGCGCCGACAAGCGAGGTCTACAACGTGTCCACATCGAGCCAGTCGGGGCATGTGGCAGGCTTGCCGCTTGGCACCCGCGGCGGCGTAATGGTCGAGCATTATTTCCCGGCGGACGGCGAATACACGCTCAACATCGGCAATCTCGTTTCCACCGGCAGCAGCCTGGCGCAGGAACATGCGCAAACGCTGGTTGCCCTGCTTGATGGCCAAAAAATCTTCGAGACGCAGATCGGTGGCGGCGAACAGCGGCGTGAGCTCGATCAGGTCCAGGCGCCCGCCGTGGATCGTATCAACCAGCAGTTGAAGAACATTGCCTTCCGGACTACGGCAGGTCCCCACAAACTGGCGCTTACCTTCCGGCATCGCTCTTTCGCGGTCCAGGAAGCCACGCTGAAAGCGCTGTCGCCGGCGGGCAATGCCCTGGCCGGGCTGGAGATCCGCCAGTTCGATGTCTACGGGCCGACCCAGGTGAGCGGTTTGAGCGCGACACCGAGCCGGCAGCGGATATTCAGCTGCTATCCGCTCGCGAATGATGAGATCGGGGAAAACGCCTGCGCCCGTGAAATCGTGGAACGGCTGGCACAGCGCGCCTTTCGTGGCCAACTGATGGACACGGACCTGACGAGCCTCATGACCATGTACGAGTATGGGCGCAAACGCAGTGGTGGCTTCGAGGATGGCGTCAAGCACGCACTGTCGGCGATTCTCGTGCATCCGAAGTTTCTTTATCGCTTCGAAACGCCGCCAAATGGGTTGTCGGGTACTCCCGAATATCCCCTCAGCTCGCTGGAGCTGGCTTCCCGGCTGTCCTTCTTCCTTTGGAGCGCCTTGCCCGATGATGCGCTGCTGGCAGCCGCTCAGGACGAGGGTCTGCGCAATCCAGAGGTATTGAGGGCTCAGGTCAGGCGCATGCTCGACGATCCGCGTGCCGGAAGCCTTGCCACGAACTTCGCTCTGCAATGGCTCGGTATCGGCGCCTTGAACAATCTGACGCCGGACCAGCGCCTTTTTCCGGATGTGCAGGGCGACATCAAGGCTGACATGGTGGAAGAGCTGAGTCTCTTCATCGACAGCGTTTTCAAGGAAGACCGTAATGTCACGAGTCTTCTCGATGCCAGGTACTCGTTCCTGAACGAAAGGCTAGCCAGGCATTACGGCATAACCGATGTGCATGGCAGCCACTTCCGCCGTGTGGAGATGGCCGATGAATTCCGTTGGGGGCTTCTGGGCAAGGGTGCGGTGCTGATGGTGTCGTCCTATCCCAACCGGACCTCGCCCGTACTCAGAGGCGCCTGGGTGCTGGAGCACCTCATGGGGACGCCAGCGGCGGCACCGCCGCCGAACGTGGAGGGTTTGCAGGAAAACGTCCTGGGCCAGGCTGCCACCACGGTACGCGCGAGGTTGGAACAGCACCGCGCCAATCCTTCATGCAATAACTGCCACGGCGTGCTCGATCCGTTGGGCTTCGCGCTGGAGAATTTCGATGCCACCGGCCGCTGGCGGACCATTGACCGCGAAGCGGGCACCCCGATCGACACCACGGGCGTGCTGCCCAACGGCATACCACTGCAAGGGCCCGCTGATTTGCGCAAAGCGCTATTGGCGAAGCCGGGTTATTTCGCGCAGACCCTGACCGAAAACCTGATGGCCTATGCGCTGGGACGCAAGCTGGAGCATACCGACATGCCGACGGTGCGCGCCATCGTCGCGCGCGCGGCGATGGCGGACTATCGCTTTTCGGAGATCGTGTTGGGCATCGTGGAAAGCGCGCAGTTCCAGATGAACAGCAACGGCCCCGGTGGGCAACAGATTACGGCAAACAAATAGCAAGAGCCGACCTGTCGTTTACGGCAAGGCGTATTCGGCAGAGCAAGCTGGGTATACAGAGGATTATCGCCATGTTCATGACAAGGAAACATCTCTCGCGCAGGACCGTGCTCCGCGGGCTGGGCACCAGCATTGCCCTGCCATTGCTCGATGCCATGATTCCAGCAGGCACCGCGCTTGCCCAGACGGCCGCGGCGCCCACGCCGCGTTTCGGCTTCATCTATTTTCCGCACGGTGCGGTCAACGAACGCTGGACGCCCGGTACCGCCGGCGCGGACTTCGCCTTGCCGCAAATTCTCAAACCGCTCGAGGATTTCAGGGAATACATGACGGTCGTGAGTGGGCTGCGCAACAAGGCGGCGGAGGGCGGAGCCGTGCATCAGATCACTCCCGGCACCTGGCTGAGCTGCGTGCACCCGTCCGAGCCCGGGGATCCCACTCGTATCGGTATGAGCGCGGACCAGGTAGCGGCGCGGCAGGTCGGCATGGATACCCCATTTCCCTCCCTGGAATACTGCGTCGAAGTGAAGCGCGGCGGCGGTGCCTGCGATCCCAATTTCGGTTGCGGCTTCAATGCCTCCATCTCGTTCCAGTCCCGTAATCGGCCGCTCCCCATGGAGAACAACCCCCGCAAGCTGTTCTATCGGCTGTTCGGGGCGGGTGACAACCAGGTGGAAAGGGATTTGATCGCCGACAGATCGCGCAGCCTGCTTGACTTCGCTTCCGCCAATGCGGTTTCCCTGCAGAAAACGCTTGGCGCGGCGGATAGGGTTCTGCTGGACGACTATCTCTACTCGGTCAGGGAGATCGAACGCCAGGTGCAGAAAATCAGCGAACAGGATTTCTCCGCTGTGGACATTCCGGAAGCGCCTTCGCGCGTGCCGCCCAACTTCGAAGACCATATCAACCTGATGTTCGACCTCATGGGCATCGCCTGGCAGGCGGATCTGACGCGGGTATCGACCATGATGATGGCGGCCGAGGTCAGCATGCTGACCTACAACCAGATCGGCGTGTCCGATGCGTTCCATCCCGTGTCGCATCATCAGAACGATCCGGACAAGATCGACCGGCTGGCGAAAATTCAGACCTACCACTCGCAGGTGTTCGCGCGCTTCCTTGAGAGGATCAGCAATATTCCGGATGGAGATGGTTCTCTACTGGACCACGCGATACTGCTCTACGGCAGCAACATGGGCAATTCCAACCTGCACGATGCCAGTCCGCTGCCGTCCGCTGTGTTCGGACACGGCTACGGCAGGATCAAGGGGGGGCAGCATGTCGCGTGCCCGGCGGATACGCCGCTCGCGAATCTCATCCTGACCCTGCTGGAGCGGGGAGGGATTCAGACGGAATCGCTCGGTAACAGCACCGGGCTGTTGGCGGAAGTGTGAAATGAGAACGTTTGGTACAGGAACGCGACAGACTTCATGGGGCATACTGCTCATCGCGCTGGCCCTGTTTTCACATCCGGTGGTGGCGGCATTGCCGGAACTGGCCGAGTCAGGCCAGAAAGCCGCGCTTATCGCGGCATTGGAACAGGGAGAAAACGTGAATGAGCGTTCCGCCGATGGCACAAGCGCTCTGCACTGGGCGGTCTATCAGGGCGACCTCGATCTGGCGGAGCGGCTGATCGCCTCAGGCGCGGAAGTGAATATGGCCAACGCCTTTGGCGCCACGCCATTATCCACGGCGGCGATCGACGCGAATGCCGACATCATTCGCCTGCTGCTGGAGGCTGGCGCGGCCGCTGATGCGCGCAATGAGGACAATGAGACGGCGCTCATGATAGCGGCACGCGCCGGCAGCGTGGATACCGTGCGCCTGCTGCTCGCGCATGGCGCCGACGTCAATGCTGCGGAGCTCATGGCAGGTCAGACCTCGCTGATGTGGGCCGCGGCGCACCGGCATCCAGAGGTGGTGCGTGTCCTGCTCGATGCCGGTGCGGACGTCGATGCCATCAGTACTTTTCATGACTGGCCACGCATCGTGACGGCGGAGCCACGCATCAAGACACTGCACGATGGTGGCTTCACCGCGCTGCTGTTCGCTGCGCGTGAAGGGTGCCGCGAATGTGTCGTCGACTTGTTGCGCGCGGGCGCCGACATCGACAAAACGGATCCGTGGGGGGTAACGCCCCTTGTACTGGCGCTGTTGAACATGAACTTCGATACAGCGGCCACGCTCGTTGAGCAGGGGGCGGATGTAGATCGCTGGGATTGGTGGGGCCGAACTCCCCTCTATGCGGCCATCGACCTGAATACCTTACCTCAGGGTTCCCGGCCCGATCTCCCCTCCACGGATACCTTGACCGCGCTGGATCTTGCCCGCCTGCTGCTGGAGTACGGCGCTGACCCGAACATCCGTCTCAAGAAGGAGCCGCCGGCGCGTGGCGGCACGGGCGATAGAGGCCAGCTCGAAGGGAGCACCGATGGCTACGTGCTCACCACCGGCGCCACCGCTTTGCATCGCGCCGCGAAAGCCAGTGACGATGCGGCGATCAGGCTGCTGTTGGACCATGGCGCGGACGTCAATATCCCGAATCAAATCTGGGGAATCACCCCCATTCTCGTCGCCGCAGGGGTTGGCCACATCCTCGGCAACTTCGCCGAACATCCCTCGCGCGGCGCCTTCAAGACGGATACGCAGGCGCTCGCGACGGTCTCGCTCTTGCAGCAAGCCGGTGCCGACATCCTTGCACACGACAAGCGGGGCTTTACCGCGGCACACGGTGCGGCGGAAATGGGCTGGAGCGCAACCTTGCAATACCTGTACGAGCAGGGCGTGGCGCTGGACGCGGTGGCGCTCAACCCGGACCGCCTGCTGCCCGGAGGCTCCTATACCTACCGTGTTCCGGTCGCATTTCCGCGGCCGGGTCCGGAAGACCACTGGACGCCGCTGGAAATGGCCTTGAACGAAGGACACACGGAAGTGGCGGATCTGATCCGCAAGCTACTGGCTCAATGACACGCTGCGTAACATGCCACTGCTGGTGCGCAGAAAGCGATTTTTTCGAGGGGATGATGCATGAAAGACAGAATCGGCAATGCCGCACGCGTGGCGCTCACGGCCCTGACCCTGTGCATGATGGTGGGGAGAGTGGAGGCGCATCATTCGTTTTCCGCCGAATTCGATGCGGACGTGCGTGAGGCGTTGACCGGTGTCATCACGGAAGTGCGCTACAGCAATCCGCATGTGCGCTACCGGATCGATGTGGAAAATGCCGACGGCAGGATCGAATCCTGGGAACTGCAGGCCTCCAGTGTCACTGCGCTGCGTGAACAGAACTGGAACAAGGACAGCGTGCAGGTGGGAGACAAGGTGAATGTCGAAGGCCAGCGGGGAAGGAACAACGCGCTCAAGCTCTTCATCCGCGGTGTCGAGATGGCGGATGGCCGTTTGGTCGGGCAGGGCGCCGGCGACGCCAGCCGCGCCCAGCCAAATGCGCTCAACGCAAGCGCGGACAGGAACTATGGTTTCGGTGACATTGCTGCCAGCGCCAGGCCCATCGACATCACCGGATACTGGAACAATCGCTACAAGTTCCGCACGACCGTGGACGACCTCGAACCCAAGCCCACCCCGTTTACGGCGGAAGGCCGGGCAGCGTACGAGCGCCATGGCAAATACGACGACTACGCCTTGCGTTGCCTGTCCTATGGACTGCCGCGTCTCTTCGGCAATCCCTACAACATGACGATCTACGATGCGGGTACGCACTATCTGTTCCTGTATGTCGACCACAATTCGCCACGCCACATCTGGATGGACGGCAGACAGCCGGAGGCGAGCACGCCGGTAACGTCGAGCGGTTTTTCCGCGGGCCGTTGGGAAGGGAAGGAGCTCGTCATCGAAACCACACATCTGTTGCCTGGCTGGCTGGATGGTTCCGGCCTGCCTATGTCGGGCGAGGGCACCCGCACGGTGGAGCGCTATAGCTTTTCCGACGATGGGTTGTCGATGGATCGCGTCATGACCATCTACGATCCCTACTATTCGGCGCCCCTGACCCGGGTACGAGGCTCGGCGCGCAGCGACAATCTCGATGTCCACGAGCAGGAGTCCTGCGATCCCACGGGCTATTTTTCGGATCTGAACGAAGCCGGCCTGCTGGAGAAGTACCTGGATCCGCAGCAGTACCTGAATCCTTGATCAAAGTGGAAATGCCCCGGAGGAACATGCCAGTGCAACCACGAACGTGCCTTGTGACGATTTTGTTGCTCGCGGCCATTGCCTCCAGCGCTACCGCCGGGGAAGCACTGACGAGTGCAGCGCGCACCGGTGATCTTGCGGCGCTGCGGGTGCTTCTGCAGAACGGCACTGCAGTGGATGATCGCCAGCCCGACGGGACGAGCGCACTACATTGGGCTGTGCTGGGCAGCCATCATGCCGTGATGGATAGCCTGCTGCAGGCCGGCGCCGATGCGAATGCGGCGGACCGCTATGGCACAACGCCGCTTTTCCTGGCGGCATTGAACGGCGATGCGGTGGCGGCCAACACGCTGCTGCTGGCAGGCGCCGATCCCAATGTGCTCGACGTTGCCCACGAATCGGTACTGATGACCGCCGTGCGCACCGGCAATGAGGACGTCGTGAACCTTTTGCTCGAACAGGGCGCACTCGTTGGCTACCGGGAACCGGTGTACGGCCTGTCGGCATTGATGCTGGCCGCGCTGGAGAATCATCCCGGTGTCGTCAGGCGGCTCATGACCTTCGGCGCGCGTATCAACGAGCATACGCACGTGGGGCCCACGCCGCCCTTCGTGCTGCCCTGCAAGGGGGGCTGCGGCTCCGAAGGCCTTGGCATCAATGTCGGTGGTGTGCCTGACCGCGGAGAACGCGCCGAGGTGGACGGCGGCATGACCCCGCTCCTGTATGCGGCGCGCGACGGCAGGATCGAGGTGGCGCAGGCGCTCCTCGAGGCCGGCGCCGATCTGGAACAGACGGAAGGCAATCGGATATCACCGCTTCTCATGGCCCTGATCAATGGCCACGTGGAGCTTGCCCTCGTCCTGCTCGAGCGTGGCGCCGACGTGAACGTGGCCGACTTCTATGGGCGTACGCCGCTCTTCGCCGCCGTGGAATACCGCAACCTGGACATGGACAACAACAACGATCCCGCCCCGGTACATAACGGCGTGGACCGTGCTGCCTTCCTGCCCATGATAGAGCGGTTGCTTGGCGCAGGTGCGGACGTGAACGCCCGTACCCGGGAATATCCGCCGTCGCGCCGCTGGATCCATATGCGTAACGACATCAGCTGGGTGGACATGACGGGACAAACGCCTTTCGTGCGCGCGGCATTGGCGGGCGACGTTTCCGTCATGCGGCTGTTGCTCGCGCACGGCGCGGATCCCGCCATCACTGCCTACGGCGGCACGTCCGCGATGATGGCAGCCGCTGGCCTCAACTGGCGCGGTGAGCAGACCTATACGGAATCACCCGCCGCGCTGTTGGAGGCCGTGAAGCTTTGCATGGAGCTGGGGTTGGACGTGAACGCGGTGAACTCCATGGGCATCAGCGCGCTGATGGCGGCGGCCAACCGCGGTTCGGACGACATCATCGAGCTGCTCGTTGCCAATGGTGCGCTGGTCGATGCGCGGGATGGCGAAGGACGTACCGCGATGACCTGGGCCAAGGGCGTGTTCATTGCCGATCTCGCGGCGCAGCCCAAGCCGGCTACCGTCGCGTTGCTGCGAACGCTTGGCGCTGCGGAGGAATGACGTCATGAAGCGAACGAAATTGAGCTGTTGGTTCTTCGCGTGTTTCCTGCTGGCGGTGCTCGGTGTGCAAGGCGCTATGGCACAGGACGCCCGGCAGGATTTCCTCGACACTTATTGCCTCGACTGCCACAACAGCGACGATTTCTCGGGTGGCCTGGCGTTCGACCTCATGCCGATCGACGAGGTGGCCGGCCACGAGGATGTCTGGGAGAAAGTGCTCATGAAGGCCGGGGTCGGCATGATGCCGCCGCCGAGCCAGCCGCAACCCGACAAGGCGCGGCTCGCCGGGTTTCTCAATGACATAGAACGGGATCTTGGGGCGGCGGAGGCACGCGCGCCGAATCCTGGCGCGCCGTCGCTGCATCGTCTCAATGCCAGGGAGTACGAGAACGCGATACGCGATCTGCTGAACCTGGCCATCGACGCCCGGCAACTCTTGCCGGCCGACGATTCCGTCGCGGGTTTCGACAACATCGCCGAAGGGCTGGTCATGTCTCCCGCGCTGATCCAGGCCTACATTGCGGCCGCCGGCAAGATCAGCCGGCTTGCGGTCGGCGATCTTGCGACTTCACCCGCCATCGCCACGTATGGCTCCGCTGATCCTTTGCAATCCACGCGTCTCGACGGTTTGCCGCTTGGCACCCGTGGTGGCGTGGCGGCAGAGCACGCATTCCCGCTGGATGGCGAATATGAAATCAGCGTGAGCCGCAGCCGGCCTTCCACCTTCATACGGAGTCTGGTGGGGCTGCAGGATTCGATCGAGGTGCTGCTCGACGGCGAGCGTGTGCATGTCTTTGCACCCGGCGAAGCGGGCAAGCTCACGCTGACGATCGGCGCCGGTCCGCATACGCTGGCGGCAGCGTTCGTACGCGAGCAGCAGGGCTATGGCGTCAATGGCAGCTATGCCGGCTTCTTCAACAATACGCGAGTGACAGCGCTGACGATCAATGGTCCCATCTCGATCAGTGGGCGCGGCGATACGCCGAGCCGGCGCCATATTTTCAGCTGCTATCCCAGAGAACGAGCGGAAGAGGCGGCTTGCGCGCGTGAAATAGTCGAAAACCTGGCCGTGCATGCGTACCGCCAGCCGGTGGAGGACCAGGCATTGGACGTGTTGATGTCGTTCTTTGCCAAGGGACAGACCACTGATTTCGATACCGGTATCCAGTATGCGCTGGCACGCATTCTGGTGGATCCGAAATTCATCTACCGCTTGGAGGAGGAGCCGGCAGGGTTGCCCGCAGGAGAAATCTTCCGTATCGACGACTTCTCGCTGGCCTCGCGTCTGTCCTTTTTCCTGTGGAGCAGCATTCCCGATGATGAACTGCTGACGTTGGCAGGCGAGCAGCGATTGTCGGAGCCTGCCGTGCTGCGGACCCAGGTAGCGCGTATGCTGGACGATCCCAAGGCGGCCGCACTGGTGCACAATTTTGCGCCGCAATGGCTCTCGATGCAGCTTCTGGAAAGCGCCACGCCCGTGGCCCCGGAATTTGATGCGGGCCTGAAGGCTGCCATGCGCAAGGAAACCGAGCTGTTCGTCGATTCCGTGTTTCGTGAAGACCGTAGCGTGCTGGAACTGTTCGATGCCGACTACACCTTCGTCAACGAGAGACTGGCTCAGCATTACGGCATTCCCAGCATCCGCGGCGATCATTTCCGCAAGGTGACATTGCCGGATGCCGGACGCATGGGGTTGCTGGGCCATGGCAGCATTCTCACCGCCACCTCGGCACCCAATCGGACTTCGCCGGTGATGCGCGGCAAATGGGTTCTGGAAACGTTGCTGGGTGCGCCGCCGCCGGCACCACCGCCGGGCGTCGAAGCCGACATCGACGTGTCGGTGCCGGCCGATGGCAGCGCTCCGCTTTCGGTCCGGCAGCGGTTGGAGCGGCATCGGGCGAATCCCTCTTGTGCGAGTTGCCACGACGTCATCGACCCCATCGGATTCGCATTGGAAAACTTCGACCTGATCGGCAAGTGGCGCCTGGAAACGGAGAGTGGCCCCGTCGATGCGAGCGCGCGGCTCTGGGATGGCACGCAGCTTTTTGGTCCGGAGCAACTGCGCCAGGCCTTGCTCGCCAGGAAGGAACGTCTGGTGGAAACGCTTACCGGCAAGCTCATGACCTATGCACTTGGCCGCGTGCTGACCTACAGCGACATGCCCTCCGTAAGAGCGATCGCGGAGGCGGCGGCAGAGGATGACTATCGGCTCAGTGCGCTCGTGCAGGGCATTGTGGCCAGCCAGGCTTTCCAGATGCGGATCAAGGGCGAAAGTCTGGAAGTTGCCCGGCAATAAGATGTAATCAATCGTATGGAAGGCGCCAAAAGCCCTCCGGGAGACGACACCATGTTCATTACACGCAAACACTTGTCGCGTCGCACCATGCTCAGAGGAGCCGGAGTAGCCGTTGGTCTGCCGCTTCTGGATGCCATGATTCCGGCCTGTACCGCGCTGGCCGCCACGGCGGCCCGTCCACGCAG
>DATMFX010000359.1:0-3882 GCA_035555995.1 Hyphomicrobiales bacterium
TGAGCCGCGTTTCGAGCTGGGTGATGCGCCCCAAAGCACGCTCCAGCCCATCCTTGGCCACCTTGCCTTCCTGATAGAAGAAATAACCCCCCGCCGCGCCGGCGCACATCCCGAAGAACAGGAGGGTCAGCAGGAACGTCACGAATCCATTGGTGCGCGCGGCAACCGGGCCGGGCGCATAACCCGGCGCGTACGCCGTGGTGGAAGCGGCGCTGGTGCCCCGCTTCTGCTTGCGATGCGATACCAGTTCGTCGCGTTCGGGAACGAGGCTGGGAATGTCGTCTAAGGGATCTATGTCGTGAGCCATGGGCGCATCTAGTATCTAGATTCAAGGGTTAATGAAAACAGCCAGTTACATCACCATCTTCACCAGGATGGGGAAGTGGGAACTGTACACCAATTGGGCCCTGTTGTGACACCAGATTCGCTAAAGCCGGGGCCGGAACAGGTCGTAATAAGCCCTGTATCCCTTCCCCCTCAGGAGCTTTCATGGGCATCTACTTCCACCCCAGCCTAGCCGACAGCCACGCCCTGTCCGCCAAGGATAGCCTGCTCTACTGGCAACTGGCGCAGGAGCTGCTGGACGGCGCGTCAGCCCAGCCACACCCGCGCGTTGCGGAACATCCGCAGGGTGGGGCCATCCTCGCCCCAGGCCTCGTCGCGCCAGCTATTGGTCACCGCTCTGAACACGCGCTCGGGGTGCGGCATCATGATGGTGAAGCGCCCATCGGCGTTGCATAGCCCGGCAATGCCGAGCGGCGACCCGTTGGGGTTGGCCGGATAGCGCTCGGCGACTTCGCCGTAGTTGTCGACGTAGCGCAGGCCGACGATACCGGCATCGCATGCCGCTTGTGCTCCCGCGGCGGACGCAAATTCCGCGCGCCCTTCGCCGTGCGCCACCGCGATCGGCAGCACGGCACCCTCCATGCCGGCAAACAGCACCGAGGACGACGGCGCCACCTTGACCAGCACGGTGCGCCCTTCGAACTGTTCCGACAGGTTGCGCACGAAGCGCGGCCAATGGGCGGTGCCCGGAATCAACTCGCGCAGGTTCGACATCATCTGGCAGCCGTTGCAAATGCCGAAGCCAAGCGTATCGCCGCGCTGAAAAAACGCCTCGAACTGCTCACGCGCACGGGCATTGAACAGGATCGACTTGGCCCAGCCTTCGCCGGCGCCAAGCACGTCGCCATAGGAGAAACCGCCGCAGGCCACCAGCGCCTGGAACGCGTCCAGCGTCTGCCGCCCTTCGATCAGGTCGCTCATGTGCACATCCACCGCCTCGAAGCCGGCGCGGTGGAAAGCAGCAGCCATTTCCAGCTGGCCATTGACGCCCTGCTCACGCAGCACGGCAATGCGCGGCTTGATCGCCAGGTTCAGGTAGGGTGCGGCGATATCCTCGCGCGGATCGTAGGTGAGCTTGCTGTGCAGGCCTGGGTTACCGGCGTCCAGAAGAGCGTCGTATTCCTGCTCCGCGCAGATCGCGTTGTCGCGCAGGCGCTGCAGGTGATAGCTGGTTTCCGCCCACAGGCGTTGCAGGTCGATGCGTGTACGCTGCAATACGTTCCGCCCGTTCAGTTGCACCACGATGTCCGCCCCTTCGGTGACCGTGCCAAGGGCGTGGCACAGCTCGGCCAAATCGTATTGCTCCACCAGCACCTGCAACCGTGCCAGATCGGCATCGCGCACCTGCACCACGGCACCCAGCTCTTCGGCAAAGAGCAGCGCCAGCAGCCTATCGGCAGTGGCCAGGCTGCTCAGGTCCAATTGCAGGCCGCAATGGCCGGCAAACAGCATTTCCAGCAAGGTGACAATGAGACCACCGTCGGAACGGTCGTGGTAGGCAAGCAGCAGTTCCTGCTCCATGGCCGCCTGGATGAAATCGAAGAAACGCCGCAAGAGATCGGCGCTGTGCAGGTCCGGGCCCGTGGCGCCGAGCCGGCCATACACCTGCCCGAGCGCGGAGGCACCCAGGCGATTGGCGCCAAGCCCCAGATCCAGCAGCAGCACAGTGCTCGGGCCCTTGTCCGTACGCAGCTGCGGCGTCAGCGTCTTGCGCACGTCCAGCACCGGCGCGAAGGCCGATACGATCAGCGACAACGGCGCCGCCATGCTCTTGCACTGGTCGTCGTCGCGCCACACGGTGCGCATGGACATCGAATCCTTGCCCACCGGGATGGTGATGCCGAGCGCGGGGCACAGTTCCATGCCCACCGCTTTCACGGTCTGGTACAGATTGTGATCCTCGCCCGGATAGCCGGCAGCAGCCATCCAGTTGGCCGACAGCCGCACCTCGCTCACCTTGCCGATGCGGGCGCTGGCGATGTTGGTCAAGGCCTCACCCACCGCCATGCGGCCGGAAGCCGGCGCATCGAGCAACGCAAGCGGCGTGCGTTCGCCCATCGCCATGGCTTCGCCGCGATAGCTGTCGTAGGCCTGCGTGGTCACGGCGGCATCCGCCACCGGCACCTGCCAGGGACCCACCATCTGTTCACGCGCTACCATGCCGGTGATGGAACGGTCACCAATGGTGATCAAGAAGCTCTTGCTGGCCACGGCGGGCAAGCGCAGCACACGCTCGAGTGCGGCATCCAATTCGATGCCCGCGGTATCGAACGGTACAAAATCCTGCGGCAAGGCTTGCGCTTCGCGGTGCATCTTCGGCGGCTTGCCGAACAGCACCGACATCGGCAGATCGATCGGCAGATTGTCAAAATGCGTATCTTCCAGGCTCAGGTGCTGTTCCTCGGTGGCCGCTCCTACGACCGCGTAAGGGCAACGCTCACGGCGGCAAATCGCCGCGAAATCATCCAGCTGCTCCGGCGCCACCGCCAGCACGTAGCGTTCCTGCGCCTCGTTGCACCACAGCTCGAGCGGCGACATGCCGCGTTCGGTGCTTGGAATGGCGCGCAGATCGAAACGGCCGCCACGGCCGCCGTCCTTGACCAGTTCCGGCAGAGCATTGGAAAGCCCGCCAGCGCCCACGTCGTGGATGAAGCGGATGGGATTGCGTGCGCCAAGCGCCCAGCATTGATCGATCACTTCCTGGCAGCGCCGTTCCATTTCGGCGTTGTCGCGCTGCACCGAGGCGAAATCCAGATCCTGGTTGCCGGCACCGGACGTCATCGAGGACGCCGCGCCGCCGCCAAGGCCGATCAGCATCGCCGGGCCGCCAAGCACGATCAGGCAGGCGCCCACGGGAATGTCGGCCTTTTCCACGTGATCGGCGCGAATGTTGCCGTAGCCGCCGGCGATCATGATGGGCTTGTGGTAGCCACGGATTTCCAGCGTAGCGTCCGTCTGCCGTTCACCCTGCATCTCGAAGGTACGGAAGTAGCCGCACAGGTTGGGGCGGCCGAATTCGTTGTTGAACGCCGCGCCGCCGATCGGCCCTTCCAGCATGATCTGCAGGGCGGACGCCATGTGGGCCGGGCGGCCGAAATCCTGTTCCCAGGGTTGTTGAAAACCGGGAATGCGCAGGTTCGACACGGTAAATCCGGTAAGGCCGGCTTTTGGCTTGGCGCCGATGCCGGTGGCGCCCTCGTCGCGAATCTCGCCGCCGGCGCCGGTGGAGGCGCCCGGAAACGGTGCGATGGCAGTGGGATGGTTGTGGGTTTCCACCTTGACCAGGATGTGGATCGGCTCCTGGTGGAAGGCGTAGCGCTTGCCGTCGGGCTCGGGGAAGAAACGCCCGGCCACCGCGCCCTCGAACACCGCGGCATTGTCCTTGTAGGCCGACAGCACGCCTTCGGCATTGGCTTTGTAGGTGTTGCGGATCATGCCGAACAGCGACAGCTCCTGCACCTGGCCGTCCACGGTCCAGCTGGCATTGAAGATCTTGTGGCGGCAGTGCTCGGAATTGGCCTGCGCGAACATCATCAG
>DATMFX010000360.1:0-6159 GCA_035555995.1 Hyphomicrobiales bacterium
CGGCATGGCGGTGATCATCACCGGCATCTGCATGACCAGCCACTACAGCATCGAGGAAGACCATCGCATGGCGCCGGGCGAGAGCATCACGATCGGCCACTACGAGTTCGTATTCCAGGGCGTGGTGGAACGGCCCGGCCCCAACTACGTGGCGCAGTCCGCCACGGTGGAAGTGCTGCGCGACGGCGCGCATTACCTGACCATGCATCCGGAAAAGCGCCGGTATCTGGCGCGCGGCGACGTGCAGACGGAAGCCGACATCCAGGTGGGCTTTTTCCGCGACCTTTTCACCGCGTTGGGCGATCCGCGCGGCGATGACGCTTGGGTGGTGCGCATTCACGTCAAACCCTTCGTGTTCTGGATCTGGCTCGGCGCCTTCCTGATGGCCATGGGCGGGGTGACCGCCATTCTGGACCGCCGCTATCGCACCAAACGTGTTCGTGACAACGCGCCTGCTGCCTCCCCCGGCCTGCAGGCCGCCCTGGAGCATTGAGCGATGAGCAGCCGCAGCAAGCTTTTCATCCCCGCCGCGTTCTTTCTGATCATGCTGGGCTTGCTGTTCTACGGCCTGGGCCGCGATCCCAACCACGTGCCCTCGGCACTGGTGAACCGTCCGCTGCCGGAATTCAGCAAGCCGGCGCTGTTCGATGAAGCCACCACGGTGGACAGCAGCGAACTGCGCGGCGGCATTTTCCTGGTGAACGTGTGGGCCACCTGGTGCCCACCGTGCCACGTCGAACATCCGTACCTGCTGGAGATCAGCCAGCGTGAGAAAAACGTGACCTTCGTCGGCGTCAACTACAAGGACGACGTGGGCGCCGCGCGCGATTTCCTGACCCAGCGCGGCAATCCCTTCAAGTACAACCTGGTGGACGCCGACGGCCGCCTCGGCATCGACCTGGGCGTGGCCGGCGCGCCGGAAACCTTCATCGTGGACGCCAACGGCACCATCCGCTACCGCCACGTCGGCGTGATCGACAACCGGGTGTGGGCCGAGACCATCGAACCGATCCTGGCGCAGATCCAATGAAGCGCGCGATTCTTCACTTAACCTCGAGCCTGTGTTGCCTATGTCGGCAGCTGCCCTGGAGCGTTGATCGATGAGCAATCGCACAAAGCTTTTCATTCCTGCTGCGTTTTTTATCACCATGCTGGGTCTGCTGTTTTATGGCCTGGGGCGTGATCCCAGCCACGTGCCTTCGGCGTTAGTAAATCGCCCGCTGCCGGAATTCAGCAAGCCGGCGCTGCTCGATGAAATGTCGACAGTGGACAGCAGTGAACTGAAGGGGGGTATTTTTCTGGTGAACGTATGGGCCACCTGGTGTCCGACCTGCGTCGCTGAACACGCCTACCTACTTGAAATGAGCCAGCATGAGAAGAATGTGACCTTCGTTGGCGTCAACTACAAGGACGATGTGGGTGCGGCGCGCGATTTTCTGACTCAGCGCGGTAATCCTTTCAAATACAATCTGGTGGACGCCGACGGGCGTCTTGGTATTGATCTGGGCGTGGCTGCCGCGCCGGAAACCTTTCTCGTGGATGCTACTGGAACCATTCGCTACCGCCACGTCGGGGCGATCGACAATCGGGTATGGGCGCAGACCATCGAACCGATCCTGGCGCAGATCCAATGAAGCGCGCGATTCTTCTTCCCCTGGCCTTGTGCCTGTGGCTGTGTGCCATGGCTGCCAATGCCGCCATCGAGGAACTTGACTTCGATTCTCCGGAACAGGAGGCGCGCTACCATTTCCTGATCGACGAAATGCGCTGCCCGATGTGCCTCAATGCCAACCTGTCGGGTTCCGACGCGCCGATTGCCGCCGATCTGCGCGCGGAAATCCATTCGCAGATACTCGAAGGCAAAAGCAACGCGGAAATCATCGCCTTCATGAAGGCGCGCTATGGTGATTTCATTCTCTACCGCCCGCCGCTCAATCCCGCCACGACGCTGTTGTGGTTCGGGCCGCTGGTACTGCTGGCCCTGGGCCTGTTCGTGGCGCGGCGCCTGTTGCGCCAGCAACGTTTCCAGCCTGCCGCACCGGATCTGAGCCTTGAAGAACAGGCGCGCCTGCAGTCTCTTCTGAACGACGAGGATTCCCCCGCATCATGACGACCTTTTGGCTGACGCTGACGGCCCTGACCCTGATCGCCATGGCCTTCGTCGCCGTGCCCTTGTGGCGTGGCCGCGACAACGTGGCGGGTGCCGATACCCTGGCGCTGCGCCGCGACAAGAACCGCGAAGTGTTCCTGCAACGCCAGCAGGAACTGGACCACGAACTGGAGCAGGGCGTGGTAACGAGTGAGGATCACGCCCGCATGCGTGTGGAACTGGAACGTGCCTTCCTGCGCGACATGGAAGCGCTCGAGGGCAAGGCGATGCGCAGCGGTGCGCGCCGTGCACTGATTCTGCCTCTGGTGGGGCTGTTATTGATTCCGCTGGCCAGCCTGTTGCTCTATCGCCACTGGGGCGCCGCTCCCGACCTGATGCTGCCGCAGCTCGTCAGCGCGGCGCAGAACGCCAATGATGAAGCCTCGCAGCGCGTTGCCTTCGAACAGCTGGCCGACCACTTGCAGGCGCGTTTCGACCGGCGCCCGGACGATCTGCAAAGCGCCTACATGCTGGGCACGCTTTACCTGGAAATAGAGCGCTACCAGGACGCGGCCGCCGTATTCCGGCGCATGCTCGAAAGCATGCCGCAAACTCCCGACCGCGCCACCGTGCTCGGCCAGCTGGCGCAGGCGGAATACGTCAGCAACGACGCCAAGATCGACGAGGGGCTACAGGCGATCATCGACGAGGCGCTCTCGCTCAATCCCAACGAGAATTCCGTACTGAGCATTCTGGCCATCGACGCGTTCTACCGCCAGGATCTGACCACCGCCATCGGCTACTGGCGCCGCCAGCTGGCGCTCAGCCCGCCCGGCTCGGCGCAGGCGATCGCGCTGCAGCAGCGCATTGCCGCGGTGGAACCTTATCTGCCTGAAGATCAGCAGCAGGACGAAGACGCCGCACCCACCGCGAGCGTGACCTTGACCATCGACATCGCGCCCGAATTCAAGGACAGCCTGGATGAGTACGCGGGCCTGTTCGTCTACGTGCGCAACCCCGCCGCCATGGGCATGCCGATCGTGGCGCAGAACCTGGAAATCCCCGACTTTCCGCTGACGCTCACTCTGGACGATTCCAACACCATGATGGGCATGACGCTCGGTTCGGCACCGGAACTGTTGGCTGGCGCGCGCCTGTCGCGCAGCGGCCAGGCCACCCGCCAGGCCGGCGATCTGCAAACCGAGTCGACGCCCTTCAAGCTGGACGAGCTGGAAGGTCCCCTCATGCTGACCATCGACCAGGTAGTCGAGGGGCCCTGAGGGGCTGGCCGTGATGGGACGCTTCACGGCACTGCGCTCAGCTTTTTCCAGCCGCAACTATGCCATCTACATCAGCGGCAACTGCCTGTCGCTGGTGGGCTTCTGGATGCAGCGGTTGGCGGTGGCCTGGCTTGCCTGGGAACTGTCCCATTCCGAATTCTGGGTCGGCGTGGTCGCCTTCGCCGATCTTTTCCCACTGTTGATCATCGGCCCCGTGTTCGGCGTATGGGCCGACCGCTTCGATCGCAAGCGCCTGGCAATGGTGCTGCAAAGCCTGATGCTGGTGCAGGCGGCGGTGCTGTACCTGTGCATCCGTTCCGGAATGCTCACGGTGGAATGGCTGTTCGTGCTGACGTTGATCGAAGGCACCATTCACGCCTCCTATCAACCGGTGCGCCTGGCGCTCATTCCCAACCTGGTGCGCCGCGAGGACGTGGTAACCGCCACCGCCTTCACCGCCGTGACCTTCAACGTGGCACGCTTCGTGGGCCCGGCGATCGCCGGGGTGGTGATCGCGCTCTACGGCGCCGAGTGGGCGGTGATCTTCAACGTGTTCAGCTATGCGCTGATCGTGGCCACCTGGAACCTGATCTCGCTGCCGCCCAAGGAACCGAATCCGGCAGAGCAGAAATCGGTGTTGGGCGACATGTGCGACGGCTTTCGCTACATTCTGGAACGCCCTGCTTTATCGGCCATGTTCACGCTGTTCACCATCATTGCGCTGTTCGCTCGCCCGTTGACCTTCATGCTGCCGGCCTTCGTCGGCGCCGTATATGAGGCGGGCCCGGAAACCCTGGCGCTGTTCACCTCCAGCGTGGGCGCCGGCGCGGTGCTTGCGGGCCTGAAACTGTCGGTGAGCGGCAAGGCGGAAGGGCTGATCCGCAGCATCCTGATCAATTCGCTGATCACGGTGGTACTCCTGATCGGCTTCTCCATCACCAAGGATCGCGTGATCGCCACCGTGCTGATCTTCGGTTTCGGCTATTCGCTCACGTCCTGCACCGTGGCCAGCCAGACCCTGGTGCAGAATCGGATCGACGATTTGATGCGAGGGCGCGTGCTGAGTCTGTGGGTGGCCTTTACCCGCGGCGCGCCGGCACTTGGGGTGTTGGTGATCGGGTGGTTCTCCGATTTCTATGGGCTGCAATGGCCTAACGTGGTAGCGGCGCTGATGTGTCTGTTCGGGGTCGCTTATCTGTTGGGGAAACGGCGGCAGATGCGGCGTTATTTCGAGCAGAATCTGGAGGAAACTCGATCGCGTGGATAGATGAGCTTATGCCGTCCCTGTTGAGTGGACCGCATTTCTATCGTGGCGCCTCTGCCGTCCCTTTTGACCATCCAGGGGACGCTACAAGCACATCCCTGTGCGCTCGGTGATGGCCATCCCTGGCCATCAACGCCCCTGGATGGTCAAAAGCGACGGCAGAGGCTTGGCGTCAGACTTCAGTGTTCCGCACTAGAATGCAAAATTGAAAACCTTTGGACGTTGCGCGTGACGCGGTGCTGATGGCTCGCAGTCGCTTGGCCGGATTGGCTATCGGGGGACGTTGATGGCCAGGGATGGCCATCACCGAGCGCACAGGGATGTGCTTGTAGCGTGCCCCCGATAGCCAATCCGGCCAAGTGACTGCAACAGACTGGATACGGACCACTACCAACTCAGAGATGCTTGCGTGAGGCGGCGATACAAAAACAACTCACTCCAGTTCAACGCAGCACAGCCACACTCTTGATCTGCGCATACAGCGCCAACCCCGGCCGCAATTGCAGATGTTCGGCTGATTTGCGTGTCACACGTGCCAGGAGATGCAGCCCCTGGCCACCAAGGTTGAGCAGCACGGTGAGTTGCGAGGCAGAGTCGGCAGCGAGTTCCAGAACCGTGGCGGGGCAGATGTTGAGAATGCTGGTATCAGGCTGCGCGCTGAGTGCAAGACTCACGTCCTGCGCCATGATGCGCAGCCGCACCAAGGTTCCCGGCGCCAGGAAAGGACCGCTTACCCGAAACACCAGACTGCCCGCCTGCAGACGCAACAGCCCATAGCTCCCTTCATAGGCTGTCACCATCGCCTCGATGATGGACTCGGCATCGCTGCGTCCCGCCAACGGCAGGCTCAGGTCGGTGAGCATGGCGTCCACGCTGCCGCTCAGCGGCGCTTCGCCCTTGCGGAACAGCACCAGCGTGTCGGCCAGTTGCGCCACTTCGTCGGCGGCGTGGCTCACGTAGAGCAGCGGCACGTCCTGCTGCTGCACCAGTTGCCGCAGCTGTGGCAGAAATTCCGCCTTGAAGGGAGCGTCGACGGCGGACAGCGGTTCGTCCATCAACAGCAGCCGTGGCTTCATCAGCAGTGCGCGCGCCAGCGCCACCTTCTGGCGTTCGCCGCCGGACAGTTGCAGCGGATGGGCGTCGAGCAGGGATTGCAGGCCAAGTTGTTCGATCAGCGCATCGCGCTCGGCGAGGGTGGCGCTGCTGCGCTTGAGGGCAAAGGCCAGGTTGCCGCGCACGTTCAGATGGGTGAAGAGATTGTCTTCCTGGAAGATGTACGCCAGTTCGCGGCGGTGGGTGGGCGTGAACTGCGTGCCGTCTTGCCAGCACAGTTCGCCAAGGCGCACCTCGCCACTGTCGTGGCGGTCGAGTCCGGCGATGGCGCGCAAGAGCGAAGTCTTGCCGGAACCCGATTCGCCCATGAAGGCGCTGATGCCTTGCGCCGGCAGGTTCAGGTCGGCCCGCATGGTGAAGCTGCCGCGAGTGAGGTGCTGGCGAATGCGCAAGCGGGCACCTTCCGTATTGGG
>DATMFX010000361.1:0-12857 GCA_035555995.1 Hyphomicrobiales bacterium
GAAGACAGCAATATATCTCAAACCCGAACTCGCAAGAGAAGCTGACCGCTCCCGCACGGCCTTCCTAGAAGCCCGCGGCAGGCGTCCAACCGCCGCCATTTGTTTCCTGGCGCACAGAACAATCATGCCCAAAGCCACAGACTGCTCGCCTGGAGACATCGGCGTGCCCGAACCGCAAGGTATTGCAATGAAGGCTGGAGCAAACCATGCAAATGAAACAATTGACGATGAACGCCCTGTTCGCCCAACTGGGACTGGCGAACAGCGATGAGGCAATCGTGGCGTTTCTGGATGCCAATCCCCACGCGCGCCTGTCGGCTCACTTGCACGAATCCCCCATCTGGAATGCTTCCCAGGCGGCCTTCCTGCGACAGGCGATCCTGGATGACGCCGACTGGTGCAATCTGGTCGACCAGCTCGATGCACGCCTGCGCAAGGGCGCCACGAAATAGCCCTGCTGCCCGCGGCAGTTTCCCAGAGGCGGTCCGCCGAGGGTCGCCTCCATGGAATTACAGGATATCGGAAGCTATGGAGATTACTGACGCATGGTGATGCTTGATTGGAGCGGGTGAAGGGAATCGAACCCTCGTCGTAAGCTTGGGAAGCTTCTGCTCTACCATTGAGCTACACCCGCAGCGGCGCTGCATTGTGCCCGAGGCATGGCGGAGCGGCAAGCGGGATTGGAATCCCCGCTGTGGAGGGTATGCTTGCCGCGCGGCATTCAGGCGCCGCGCGGAAGCGAGGTCTGTCAGCTGCTGGCGCTGTTGAAGGTATCGCGCATCCAGTCGCTGATCAGTTTGTGCTCGTAGTAGTAGGGCGAATCGTAGCGGCGCATGGTCGTCAGGGTGCCGGTTTTGAAGTTCAGCCCCAGGTCCTGCACTTTCACGTCGCTGGCCGATTGCACCACGCCGCCGTTGGCGTCGCGCAGTTCATAGCTCAGGGTCAACCTGGGCGAATCGACGCGGCGGATCACACGCAGGCCGAACGGGTAGTTGTCGTGGAAATACTCGATCTCGCCGGCCAAATCCACGTCGGTCACCGTCAGCTGCAGCGTCATGTTGCTGTCCAGTTCGGCGGCGCCTCTGCGGAAGGCGTCTTCCAGCTCTTCCATGGTGCGTTCCTGGAAGCGTTTCTGGCCTTCATTGGTGGCACGAATATCCCGGTACTTTTCCGGGTTCTGCCATTGCACTTCCACGTTGGCGGCGTTTGCTGCACTGCCCACCGCCCCCAGACCGAGCACGGCGATGATGGCTAAGGTAAGACGTTTCATAGGTTCAGCTCCTGTTGATTGCTGTGGCTCAAGGGGTGGACCTTCTCTTGGAAGGAGCCCCTGGGGCGCCCCTGCTACTCATGATATTGGGGCGTCTTGTGTATTAGAACGCCGAAAGCGGGTAATTGTTGTCAGGGAAACAGCCTTCATTAAGTCTGAGTTCAGACTTGTAACTTTGTTTTAACGTATAAGCAAGTGCTTGATTTACCGCAACTCTCCTCCGTCTCGCCCCCGCCTTGCCGAACCGTGTGGTAGGAATCACCGCCGTTCCCCCTTATCATTAGCCGTTAGCTTACATTAGAACCCTCGGGCCTTGTCCCGAATTCCTGACTGTTACGGAGTAGATACATGGCCACGATCGTCGGCGGCTTTGCCACGTCCCACACCCCCACCATCGGTTTCGCGGTGGACACCAACAAGCAGCAGGACCCGGTATGGGCACCCATCTTCCAAGGCTACGAGCCGATCCAGAAGTGGCTGAAGGACGAAGCGCCGGACGTGATCTTCTACATCTTCAACGATCACATGACCTCGTTCTTCATGGACCACTACTCCCAGTTCGCCCTGGGCGTGGGCGACCACTTTCCGGTGGCGGACGAAGGCGGCGGCGCGCGCGACCTGCCCCCGCTGCAGGGCCATCCCAAACTGGCCGAGCACATCGCCAAAGGCCTGGTGGCCGATGAATTCGACCTGTCCTACTTCCAGAACAAAGGCCTCGACCACGGCTGTTTCTCGCCGATGTCGCTGCTGTTCCCCGAACACAAGCAGGGCTGGCCCACCAGGATCATCCCGTTCCAGGTAGGCGTATTGATGGCGCCCTCGCCGTCCGCCGCACGCTGCTACAAGCTGGGCAAATCGCTGCGCCGCGCCATCCAGAGCTATCCGGAAAACATCAAGGTGGCCATCGCCGGCACCGGCGGGCTGTCGCACCAGGTTCACGGCGAGCGCTGCGGCTTCAACAACACGCCCTGGGACATGGAGTTCATGGAGCGCCTGGAGAAGGATCCGGAAGGGCTTACCGACTACACCATCGCTCAGCTGGCCGAGCTTGGCGGCATGGAAGGCGCCGAGGTGGTGATGTGGATGATGATGCGCGGCGCGCTGGCGGAGCAGGTGGAAATGACCCACCAGACCTACTACCTGCCGTCCATGACCCCGATCGCCAGCCTGGTGTTCGAGGAACGCTCGCAGGAAAAACCGACTGAAAACGATGCCGACTACCTGGCGCGCATCAACCACCAGCTTGCCGGCATCGAGAAACTCGAAGGCACCTATCCCTTCACCATCGAGCGCAGCGTGAAGGCATTCCGCCTCAACAACTTCCTGCACGAACTCATCAATCCGGAGCATCGCAAGCTGTTCCTGGCCGACCAGGAAGCCGCGTTCGAGAAATTCGGTCTTACCGAGGAAGAACGTGATCTGGTGCGCCGTCGCGACTGGCGCGGCATGATTCACTATGGCGTCATCTTCTTCATGCTGGAAAAACTCGGCGCGGTGGTGGGCACCACCAACCTGCACATCTATGCCGCCATGAAGGACATGAGCCTGGATGACTTCCAGAAAACCCGCAACGCGCAGGTACTGTACTCCGTGGCGGGCAAGAACGAAGGCAAGACCGATTGGGACAAAGCGCCCAAGTAAACCACTCGCATCGCTCCGGCGCGGCTACCGCGCCGGCCTGGGAGGCGCCATGCGCACACCCCAAGCCCTGCTGATCGCCCTTGCCGCGTTGCACGCGCTGGCACTCTGCAGTGCCCCGGCCCAGGCGCATCACAGCTATGCCGAGTACGACCAGGACGAACGCTTCGTCTTCAGTGGCACCATCACCCATATCTTCTGGGGCAACCCCCACATTCTGTTCACCGTCGACGATGGCGACACCGCCATGCGCATCGAGTGGATCACCGTCACGGGCGCCATCAAGACCCAGGTGGAGGCCACGCGCTTCCACGTCGGCGACCAGCTGGTCGTCACCGGCAGCCGCCGCCGCAACCCGGACATGCACAGCATGACCGTGATAAAAACCCTGGAACTGCCCGCGCAGGAATGGCAATGGCAGTCCCCTTCCGGCAGGAGACGTTCCCCATGAATCTGTTATTGCTTGGCCTGGTCCTGTTCCTCGGCGCCCATTCACTGCGGCTGGTGGCGCCCGCCTGGCGCGAACGCTACCTCTCCAAGGTCGGCATCAGCACCTACAAGGCCATCTACAGTTTCGTTTCGCTGTGCGGCCTGATCCTGCTGGTGTATGGCTATGGCCTCGCCCGCACCACGCCCGTGTTGCTGTATGCAACGCCGCTGTGGGCGCGGCATCTGGCGCTGCCGCTTACCTGGCTGGCCTTCGTGCTGCTCGTGGCCAGCCACGGTCCACCCAACCACTTGCGCGCCTCGCTTGGCCATCCGATGTATGCCGGGGTGAAGGTGTGGGCGGCGGCGCATCTGCTGGCCAACGGTATGCTGGCCGACCTGCTGCTGTTCGGCACCTTTCTAATATGGGCAAGCGCCGGCTTTTCCATTCGCCGCCGGCAGGACAAGGCCGCGGGCATCACGCAGACGCCAGGCACCATGCGCGGCACGCTTGGCGCGCTCATCATCGGCACCGTGGCCTGGGTGATCTTTGCGCTGTGGCTGCACCGGCTGTTGATTGGCGTGTCCCCGTTGCCGGGCTGAGGCCATGCAAGAACGGACGCAATACACGTGTGCCGCGGGCCTCTTCGCCACATAGGGAATGCTCGCAGCACAATGCGCGATAAATTTCTCCGCGGCGGACTGGCTGTAATCGGTCAACCTGTTTACAATTGCCGCCCGTTCGATACGGAGTGTAGCTCAGCTTGGTAGAGCACTGCCTTCGGGAGGCAGGGGTCGGAGGTTCGAATCCTCTCACTCCGACCATCAGGTCATAGGCCCACTTACACCCGGCAAGGAGGTCATCATGACTCATCGCACGTTTTCCTTTCTCCACACCTTGCGTTGTGGCGGCATTGCGCTGCTGAGCCTTGGCAGCCTTGGCATTTCCACCGGCGCCTTCGCCCATCACGGCACCTCGGTTTCCTACGATCAGAGCATGTGGATCACGGTAACCGGCACCGTTACCGAATTCCGCTGGCGCAATCCGCATTCCTCGCTGTTTCTCGACATCACCGACGATGCGGGCAACATGGTGAACTACGCCATCGAACTGCCCAGTCCGGTACTGATGACGCGCTCCAACGGCTGGACCCGCGCCACGTTCAAGCCGGGCGACACCATCGAGTTCCGCGTGCATCCGTCGCGCACCGGCGCGCCGGTGGGGGAATGCCTGTTCAATTGCCTGGTCAAGGTCAACGGCGAGGAACTGCAGTCGGCACTGCCGGAACCTGCCGGCGAAAATTGATCCGGCGCAGGTTCACAGCAACCGGCAATAAAGACGGCAGCTGGCATAAAAAAGCCCTTAGCCAATAAAAAGTACACAGCACACCAGGGGGAATCACATGAACAAACTACTCGCGCTCGTGGTTCTTGCCTGCCTGCCCGCCACTCTGCTGGCGCAAGCGCCCTCGCTCACCGGCGTGTGGCTGCGCGCTTCGGGTTCCGGCGGCTATCCGCAATCGCAGTGGTATCCCGACGCCCTGCCCTTCACGCCCGCCGGCCAGGCGGCGTTCGACGCCAACATTCCCGGCAAGGGTCCGCGCGAACAGATGCCCGCCTTCGGCAACGATCCGCTTGGCCAGGCCAACCCGCCCGGGCTGTACCGCACGCTGGTGTACGGCCGTCCCATGGAAATGGTGCAGTTGCCCGATCGCGTGCTGCAGTTGTTCGAATGGGGCAAGCACTGGCGCACCATCTGGACCGATGGCCGCGACGTGCCGGACGCGCTGGTGGCCGGCCCCTATTGGTACGGTTATTCCGTGGGCGTGTGGGAAGGCGACACGCTGGTGGTCAAGACCGTGGGCCTCGATGGCCGCGCCTGGCTGGATGAGTGGGGCACGCCCTTCACCGATTTCAGCGAAATCGAAGAACGCTGGCACCGCAGCGACGACGGCACGCTCACGCTGCAGATTACGCTCACCGATCCCGAGCTCTACGCACAGCCATGGACCAGCGACGTCAAGACCTTCAATCTGCAGGCCCCCACCTCGCTCAACGGCGAGCTGATGGAACAGATTTTTGCGCCGATCGACGAAATCGAATTCAACGAACGCATCCGCGATCCCGCCGCTTCCGGCCCCGGCAATCAGTAAGCGCGCCGCCCCAACCATCGAGTCATCGACGTGAGTATTTCGGTCATCCTGCACCCTGGGCGGGAAAAATCCCTTTTGCGCCGCCACCCCTGGATTTTCGCCAGCGCCATCGCCCACCACAACGGCAAGCCCCATAAAGGCGACACCGTGGAAGTACTCGGCGCAGACGGACGCTGGCTTGGCCGTGGCGCCTATTCGCCCGATTCCGCCATGCGCGTGCGCCTGTGGACCTTCGACGAGCGCGAAGTGGTGGACAACGCCTTTTTCCTGCGCCGCATCGAACAGGCGGTGCAGGTGCGCCAGCCCTTGCTTGCCCACACCAACGCCTGCCGCCTGGTGGCCGCTGAATGCGATCAATTGCCCGGCCTTACCATCGATCTCTACGATCAGGTGCTGGTATGCCAGCTGCTCAGCGCCGGCGCCGACAAGCACCGCGACAAGATCGTGTGGGCATTGCGCAAGCTTTATCCCGACCACGCCATCCTGGAACGTTCCGACGTGCAGGTGCGGGAAAAGGAAGGCCTGGCACCGCTCAGCCAGGTACTGCACGGCACCGTGCCCGAACTGGTCGAGATTCATGAGCACGGCCTGCGCTTTCTGGTGGACGTGAAAAACGGCCACAAGACCGGCCATTACCTGGACCAGCGCGACAACCGCCGCCTGGTGGCCGGCTACGCCGCGGGACGCGAGGTGCTCAACTGCTTCAGCTATACCGGCGCCATGAGCGTGCATTGCCTGGCGCAGGGTGCAAGCCATGTGACCGAAGTGGATGCCTCGGAAACGGCGCTTGCGCTTGGGCGGCAGCAATTGCCATTGAACGGCCTGGACGCGGACGCCCGCACGCAGGTGAATGCCGACGTGTTCGCGCAACTGCGCGCCTACCGCGCACAGGGCCGGCAGTTCGACCTGATCATTCTCGATCCGCCGAAATTCGTGGAGAACAAGCAGCACCTCACCCAGGCCTGCCGCGGCTACAAGGACATCAATCTGCTGGCCCTGCAACTGCTGCGCCCCGCCGGCATCCTGGCCACCTTCAGCTGCTCGGGGCTGTTGCCCGAAGACCTCTTCCACAAGGTCGTGGCCGACGCCGCGCTCGACGCCGGCCGTTCGGTCCAGTTCCTGCGCAAGCTGAGCCAGGCGGAAGACCACCCGGTGCTATCCACCTATCCCGAAGGCTATTACCTGAAAGGCTTGATCTGCAGGGCGCAGTAGCCGGCGCCCTTCCTTCACGCAAAAAAATCCCGGCCAGGAACACTGGCCGGGATTTTCATGACCTTCAACCGATCAATTGCGGGTCATGTCGTAGTGCAGATCGTACACCTGGTCGATGGTCACTCCCTGCTGCACGATGTGGGCTTTGAAGGCCACATCCAGCACCACGTGATCGTCGGTATTCGTGACGATATTCACCACCAAGTCCTCGATGGTACCGATATCGCTGTAGTACTCGTTCATGATGCGCTTGATCTCGGCTTCGCTGGCCGGATTGTCCATCGGCACGTCCTCGAGCACCAGCGCGCCCAGCAGATCCTCGAGCTTCAGATTGAGGGTCATGCCCATCATGGTCTGGCTGACCGTACCCGTGATCGCGATATCCCAGTTGCCGCAGCCCAGCTGGCCGGTAATTTCTTCATTGCAGCCCTTCGGCGCTTCGATCTTGAGCTTGGCGTTCTCCAGCTTGAGCACCACGGCCGCTTCATCGCCCTGGTCGATGATCTTGTCGCCAAAGGGTCCGCCCACCACGTAGACGTGGCCATCCTTGAAGCCGACGTAAATGCCGGTGTCCCCGTAATAGCGCGCGATGTAGCCCTTGATCTCGAAGAACTCGGAGCCGCCATCGAAGGGGAACAGGTCGCCGAAGACTTCTTCCGCCAGGTTGATCGCGGCAAGGGCGTTGGCGCTCAGGCCCAGGGCGCCGGAGCAATCGGTGGCGGTGCTGACGCGCTCGCCGGTGAACTGGCCCAGGAAGGTGCCACCGCTGTAGACGTTGATTTCGTTGAAGCTGCCATCGGCCTTGGTGGACAGGCCGTAGGACACAGCTCCCGCGACAGTGGATTCATCCCACCGCACCTCGGCGTCGCCGGCATTTTTCAGGTAGGCGCCGGTAAGCAGGGAGCCGTTGACGCACAGGCTGCCGTCGGCGCCGTTGATCACGAACGTGGCCGGATAACCATTGGTGAACGGCGAGCCGCTCTGGGAGAAATCGTAGGTCAGCTCGTAGGTACCGCTGAGGCTGGCGGAAACGTCGGCGGGCACGTCGGCCAGGGCAATCTGGCCGATCATGGCGCCGGCCGCCACCAGGCCTGCCGTGCGAAGACTCTTGGTAAATTTCATGCGATCCACTCCTGCGGAAATACGGGTTGTCGGGAGGTTGAGATGGACCGTAATGTGACGCAATCCACACTTTCATGGTGCCCCCCATTCAGGGGGGCCCGGCATCGGTCGGTCGGGACGCGCCCCGGCCACGCGAGGCGTGCTGTCGCGGGCCACAGGCACTAGAATGCGGCAGCCTTTTGAGCCTCCGCCATTTCAGGATCCGCCCCCATGATCGCCACCCTGCTGCAGCTGCTTCCCGTCTTCGTCTATTTCGCGCTGGGGCTGCTGCTCAAGCGGCAAGGGTTGGCGGACCGCAGCCACGCCGACTTTCTGCTGCGCTTCGTGTTCTTCGTCACCCTGCCCCTGCTCATCCTCAACTCGGTGTCGCGCCTGGAGCTCAACGCCAACACCGCGCTGCTGCCCATCGCCAACGTGATGGTCAACCTGGTCTGCCTGGGAGCGGGCCTGCTGCTGATCCGCCTGCGCCAGTTGCCGCGCCCGCAGGCCGGCGCGGTGGTGGTCAACACGTCCATCACCAACAACGCCTACATGTTTCCCTTCGTGCTTGCCGTCTATGGCCAGGCCGGCTTTGCCGAAGCGGTGCTGTACGATTTCGGCAACGCGGTGATGATGGCCACGCTGGTCTACGCGCTGGCCTTTCGCTACAGCGACCAGGCGCACGACAGATGGACGATGCTGCTGCGCATCGCGCGTTCGCCGCTGATCTGGGCGCTGACGCTGTCGGTGATACTGGCGCTCAACGGCTGGCGGTTGCCGCCGCTGGTGGTGGATGTCATCACGCCGATGGCGAACATGACCGGGCCGCTGATCCTGGTGGCGCTCGGCATCTTCTTTTCGCTGCAGTTCAAGCAATTGCCACTGGCGCTTGCGATCACCGCCATCCGCATGGTGCTCGGCCTGGCGGCGGGTGTGAGCATCGCCACGCTGTTCGGCTTCGAAGGCCTGGCCTACAAGGCCGTGGTGCTGTGCAGTGCGGCGCCGATCGGCTTCAACGCCCTGACGTACTGCTCGCTTGCCAGGCTGGATACCGAACTTGGCGCCAGTGCCGTTTCGGTGTCGATCCTTGCCGGTATGATCTACATTCCATTCCTTATTCATCTACTCGGCTGATACCGCCCGTTACCGAACCGATCAGTCCCGCTTAATCTGCCGCGCAAAAGCCGTTAGAATCGCGCTGCAGTTCCTGGAGAAGCTTTCGCAAAAAGCCAAAGAGGCGCTGTACCCATAACAACAACTCATAACACCCGCATCAGCGGGAAGGGGAGAACGCATGAATCGTCATAATCGGCGTTTCAACGCCAGCGTGCTGGCATTTTCCATATCAACCGCACTACTCGCTCTCAGCTCTCAAACCCTCGCGCAACAAGTAGAAGAATTACAGATCACCGGTTCGCGCATCCGGGCCACCGACGGCATGGTAGCGCCGACTCCCGTCACCTCGGTCACCACCGCTGAAATCCTCGACTACGAGCCGGGCTCCTCGATTTCCGAGCAGCTGGACAACCTGCCGCAGTTCCTCAACACCCAGACCGCTCAGCGCGGCGGCGCCACGCTGTTCGGCGATGCCGGCGGCAGCTACCTGAACCTGCGCAACATGGGCAAGCAGCGCACCCTGGTACTGTTCGACGGTTCGCGCATCGTGCCGGCCGACCGTGCCAGTACCGTCAACGTCGACAACTTCCCCACCGCGCTGGTCCGTACCGTTGACGTGGTCACCGGCGGCGCCTCCGCCGCTTACGGTGCCGACGCGCTTGCGGGCGTGGTCAACTTTGTTCTTGACCGTGAATTCCAGGGATTGAAAACCAGCATCTCCACCGGTGTCACCGAAGAAGGCGACGGCAAAAACTGGAACTTCTCCGTGGCCGGCGGCACCCAGCTGGGCGACAAGGCGCACCTGATCGGCTCGGTGGAAGCGCGCCACGTCGACCAGATCTATCGCAGCCAGTACGATACCGACAACTGGAACAGCATCGGCTGGGTGATCAACCCCGCCTGGGTATCCGCCACCGCCACGCCGAACGTGCCGCAGCGCATCACCGTGGCACACGCGCATTCGGCCACCCAAAGCCCCACCGGCCTGATCACGGCGCCCGGCTTCTCGTTGAACCGCTACACATTCACCGACGATGGCACCGGCGTACGTCCCTTCATCGATGGCGACATTCCCAACCGCATCGGCGCCGGCTCCAACGGCATGCAGTCCGGCGGCCCGGAAGCCGCACGCGCTGAACGTTCGTTCATCAACGGCGCGTCCGGCGCCGAGGTGGTGCAGCGCAGCGCCTTCGCCGGCCTCAAGTACGATCTGACCGATTCCACCGAACTGTTCGGCCAGGTGATGATGGGCCGCACCGAATCGAACACCCAGGATCGTCTTGGCGGCCTGGAGATGGGCCAGCAGTATTTCGTCAACGCCTACATCGAAAACCCCTACCTGCCGACGGAAGTGCGCGATGCCATGATTGCCGAAGGACTCGACGTGCTGCCGATCCACAAGATTGGCCAGGTGCGCCTCCCCGGCCGCACCAACATCGCCGACGGCCGCGACGACAAGAACATCAGCCGCATGTGGTCGGCCACGGTGGGGTTCGACACCACCTTCGACAACGACTGGGGCCTGCGCGGCACCTATCAGTACGGCAAATCGAAGCTGACCTCGGCCGCCTACGACATCCTGCGTATCGACCGTCTTGCGATGGCCATCGACGCGGTGCGCGATCCAGCTACCGGCAACATCATCTGTAACGTGCAGCGCTACAACCCCACGCCGGAACAGCTGGCGGCCTCCATGGCGGGCAAGGAAGTGGCCACCACCATGGTCACCCAGTATCCCGATGGCCTACGCCCGGTGGATTCTCCCATCTACAACGACAACGCCATCAACGAGTGCGTGCCGATCAACATGTTCGGTCTGGCCAACGCCACGCCGGAAGGCGCCGACTACGTGCTGGACGACAAGAAGGGCTGGCGTGCGCTGGATCAGCACTTCGCGGAGTTGCTGCTCACCGGCAATCTGTCCGAAGGCTGGGGCGCGGGCCCCATTTCCATGGCGGCCGGTCTGACCTACCGCGAGGAATGGTTCGATCAGTACAATACGCCGGTCGGCGGCGAGCGTTCGCCCGCCAACGCGCCGGAACTGGGGATTCGCGGCATGTCCACCGGCACCACCGGCGGCAACCGTTCCGTGCATTACTTCTCCGCCACGTCCTGGGCCACCGGCGAATTCGACGTGTGGGAATGGTTCGGCGAGCTGAACGTGCCGGTATGGGCGGCAAGCTCCGGCAGCCAGCGCCTGGATACCAACTTCTCGTTCCGCCAGTCCGACTACTCGCTCACCGGCAAGATCGACAGCTGGAAGATCGGCGCCGAGTTCCAGGTGCTCGACGGCCTCCGGGTAAGGGCCACCAAGTCGCGCGACGTGCGTGAGCCGACCTTCGGCGAGCAGTTCGAATCGGGTGGCGGCGGTGCCAACATCAACGATCCCGTCACCGGCACCTCGTACACCATCACCGCGCTGAGCGGCGGCAACCCGAACCTGAAACCGGAAATCGCGGACACGCTGACAGCCGGTATCGTGTGGCAGCCCACCTTCGCCGACTGGATCGACGGCCTGCAGTTTTCCGCCGACTGGTACGAGATTGAAATGAAGGACCGCGTGGGCTCGCTTGGCGCACAGCGCATCATCGACGACTGCACCGCCGGCGATGCCTCACTGTGCTCGCTGGTGTTCCGCAACTCGTCCACCAACGTCGTCGAGCGCGTGTTCAACGTCAACCTGAACGTGGCCGCCGCCACGACCTCCGGTGTGGACCTGGAAATGCGCTATGACTTCGAGCCGAACTTCTTCGCCGACGAAACGGAACGGATGACGGCGCGCCTGTTCGCCGGCTACCTGGGCGAGAACTCGGTAACCACCACCACCTATCGCGACGACGTGGGCAGCCTGAATAGCCCGGAATGGAACGCCACCGCAACACTCGGCTACGACGTGGGCAACTACGGCGTGCGCCTGGTGGGCCGCTACATCGACAGCACGATGTACGACGTCACATGGGTGGAAGGCAAGGACGTGGACGACAACTGGGCGCCTTCGCAGACGGTGATGAACCTGATCCTGAACTACCGTGGAGAAACGGCGTCGGGCGGCAACTGGGTGGCAAGCTTCAACGTCACCAACCTGTTCGATCGTGAGCCGCCGATCCTGCCGTCGCAGAGCCAGCGTGGTGGGCAGCAGAACATCAGCAACGTCTTCGACTCCTACGGCAGAAGGTATCAGGTGAGCCTGAACTACAGCTTCTGAGCATGCGCCACGGCCAGGGAAGGCCGATTGCACCAACAAAAAAGCCCGCGAATTTTGCGGGCTTTTTCTTTACTGGCACTCTAGCTTTGCCTTACTCGACGAAAGCGCGCTCGATCACGTAGTGGCCCTGGTTGCCGTTGCGGGCTTCGCTGTAGCCGAGGCCGTCGAGGATGCGGCAGGTGTCCTTGAGCATGGAAGGGCTGCCGCAGAGCATGAAGCGGTCGTTCTCGACGCTCAACGGGGGAAGCCCCAGGTCCTTGGACAGCTTGCCGCTCAGCATCAGGTCGGTGATGCGGCCGTTGTGGCGATAGGGTTCGCGGGTCACGGTGGGATAGTACAGCAGCTTGTCGGCCACGATCTCGCTGAGGAATTCGTGATTGGGCAGTTCCCCGCTGATGAAATCCTGGTAGGCCAGTTCGCTGATGTAGCGCACGCCGTGCACCAGCACCACCTTGTCGAACAGGTCGTACACTTCCGGATCCTTGATGATGCTCATGAACGGCGCCAGGCCGGTGCCGGTGCCGAGCAGGAACAGATGTTTGCCGGCCAGGAGGTTCTCGGCCACCAGGGTGCCGGTGGGCTTGGCGCCTACCAGAACCTTGTCGCCCACTTTCAGGTGCTGCAGCCGCGAGGTGAGCGCGCCGTCCTGCACCTTGATCGAGAAGAATTCGAGCTGATCTTCATAGTTGGCACTGACCATGCTGTAGGCGCGCACCAGCGGCTTGTTGTCCACTTC
>DATMFX010000362.1:0-8553 GCA_035555995.1 Hyphomicrobiales bacterium
CCTGCGCCGCCAGAATGCCGGGCAGATTGCCGCGAATCTCGGCCACGATGGCGTCGATCTGGGTCAGGCGGTCCTCGATCAGCTGGCGCAGCTGCGTGCCTTCGCGTTCGCGCTGCTGTTGCAGCGCCTCCACGGTGGCGGCAAACAGCTCCAGCGTTTTTTCTTCCAGTAATTTGGTATCCTGCTCGTGCTGAACGACCAGCCCGGGCCATTTCAGAATCTCGAGCGGATTGAGCGCGCCGCAGTCGGCGAAACGCTCCCGCACTTCCTCGGTAGCGCGGCAAAGTTCCTGCAGCAAGGCATGATTGATGCTGATGCCGCTTTCCACGCTGGCGCTGCACACGAGCTTCAGCTGCGCTTCCACCTTGCCGCGCTGCAGGCGCGCGCGCAGCAGCTCCCGCAGGGGGACTTCCAGATGCCGGAGGCTGTCGGGCAGGCGGAACGTGGGTTCCAGGTAACGGTGGTTGACCGAGCGTATCTCCCATACCAGCGTCCCCCAGTCGTGCTCCGATTGCTGACGGGCGAAGGCGGTCATACTGCTGGTCATGGAAGTGCTCGCTTGATTCGAAAGGTGAGGCGTCCGGTGCCGCGGGCGGAAGCTGCGCGCGGGTTGAACGTCATGGACGTCGAGAGCCGTCGACTATAGCGGATTTGCCGGCGAAACTGAATTTCGCCAACTGGCCATACAAACACGACACACGCACAACACCAACACAAGAGAGACACCATGACTGTTCGTCCAAGCGGCCGCGCCCCCGATCAATTGCGCGAGGTTCGCCTTACCCGCCGCTTCACACAGCACGCCGAAGGGTCGGTACTGGTGGAATGCGGCGCCACCAAAATCATCTGCACCGCCAGCGTCGAAGTGGGCGTGCCGCGTTTTCTCAAGGGCAGCGGCCAGGGCTGGATCACCGCCGAATACGGCATGCTGCCGCGCTCCACCGGATCGCGCATGGACCGCGAGGCGGTGCAGGGGCGCCAGAGCGGGCGCACGCAGGAAATCCAGCGCCTGATCGGCCGCTCGCTGCGCGCAGCGGTGGACCTTGCCAAGCTCGGCGAATACACCATCAAGCTCGATTGCGACGTGATCCAGGCCGATGGCGGCACCCGCACCGCCAGCATCACCGGCGGCTGCGTGGCGCTCGTTGATGCGCTGACGGCAATGCAGGAAAAAGGCCAGTTGCCGGCAAGCCCGCTCACCCGCATGGTAGCGGCGGTGTCGGTGGGCATCTACCAGGGCGTGCCGGTGCTGGATCTCGATTACCGCGAGGATTCCAGCGCGCAGACCGACATGAACGTAGTGATGACCAGCCAGGGCGGTTTCATCGAACTGCAGGGCACGGGCGAAACCGGCGATTTCAAGCTGGAGGAACTCAACGCCATGGTGGCGCTGGCGCAAGGCGGCATCGGCAGTTTGTTGCAGGCGCAACGCGCCGCGCTGGTGGAGTGAAGCAGGCATTCAATGGAATCGTTTCCCATGCAGGACTACCGGCAGGCGTTTCTGGACTTCGTCATTGCGCGCAACATTCTGCGCTTCGGTGAATTCACGCTCAAATCGGGGCGCCAGAGCCCGTATTTCTTCAACGCGGGCCTGTTCAACAGCGGCGCATCGCTCGGTTTCATCGGCCGTTGCTACGCCGCCTGCCTGCAGGAAGCCGGCCTGGCCTACGACCTGATCCTGGGCCCGGCGTACAAGGGCATACCGCTTGCCTGTGCCACCAGCATCGCCCTGGCCAATGATTTTGCGCGTGACATGCCCTATTGCTTCAACCGCAAGGAAGCCAAGGACCACGGCGAGGGTGGCTCCCTGGTGGGCGCGCCCCTGCAGGGACGCGTGCTGGTGGTGGACGACGTGATCACCGCCGGCACCGCGATCCGTGAAGTCATGGCGTTGATTGCCCAGCATGGCGCCGAGGCCGCGGGCGTGGTGGTGGCGCTGGACCGGCAGGAGCGCGGCCAGGGCGAGCTGTCCGCCATCGGCGAAGTGCGCCGGCAGTACGGCATCGAGGTGCTCAGCCTGATCAGCCTGGAACAGATCATCGGGTATCTGGAACGCACCGGCAGCAATGAGCTGGCGCCGCATCTGCCGAGGCTCCGGGAATACCGCGACCGTTACGGCGCCGCCTGAACGCGCGGTACCGGGTAAGCACGGGAAAGGCAATGCGGTGGATGCGCACACCGCGATAAAACGGCCGGCCTATTGCGCCGCGCTGAACCATGGCACAGTCTGCCGAACAGTGGGTGAGCCAGGTGATGAGCGGGCAGTTTATTGCGCCGCTCTGAACAGCCCGCCGCGCAGCAGCAGCCACTGCTCGTCCCAGCCCTGGGTGGGCAGCTGGCGGAAATCGCTGCGGATGTACTGGCTGATGCGGCCTTCCACGTACGCCAGCAGCAGCGCCGCGGTGTTGCTTACCGTTGCCTGCGTGCGTAGGCCTTCCTTGATCTCGGCTTCGCGCAGTACCTGGCGCAGCTGCGCTTCCAGGCGATCGAATATCTGAGCGGCGCGGGTGCGCAGCCTGGCGGTTTCGCCGGCCAGCGCGTCGCCGTTGAGCACGCGTGAAATTCCCGGGTTCTTTTCCGTGAAGCCAAGCACCAGCCAGAGTATCTGCTCGCAGCTTTGCGCGGCGCCGTCCGCTTCCGCGATGATGCGCGCGATGCGCGAGAACAGCGTTTCCTCGATATAGTCGATCAGCCCCTCGAACATGCGCGCCTTGCTGGGAAAGTGCCGATACAGCGCTGCTTCGGATACGCCCACCTGCGTGGCCAGCGCGGCGGTGGTGATGCGGCCGCCGGGCTCCTTTTCCAACATGGCGGCAAGCACCTGCAGAATCTGTTCCCGGCGTTCGCCCTTGACGCGCGGCATCATGCCTCTCCTTTTTGACCGAGGGTTCTGTTGGTGATCTGGGTGCCGATGCCCTTGTCGGTGAACACTTCCAGCAGCACCGCGTGCGGAATGCGGCCATCGATGATCTGGGCGCTGGTGACGCCGGAATTCACCGCGTCGAGCGCGCAGTGGATCTTGGGCAGCATGCCGCCGTGGATGGTGCCGTCCGCGATCATGTCGTTGACCTGCGTGGTGGTCAGCCCCGTGACCACCTGGCCCTCCTTGTTCTGCACGCCGGAAATGTTGGTGAGCAGGATCAGTTTTTCCGCGCCCACCAGCGCCGCCACCTTGCCGGCCACGATATCGGCGTTGATGTTGTAGGACTGCCCGTTGGCATCGAAGCCGATCGGCGCGATCACCGGGATGAAATCGCTGCGCTTCATCATTTCGATGATCGCCGGGTTGATCGATTCCACCTCGCCCACGTGGCCGATGTCGATGGTTTCCGCGGCGTCGGTGGTGGCATTGTGGCGGGTGATGGTCATCTTGCGGGCGCGGATGAAGTCGCCGTCCTTGCCGGTGATGCCGATGGCCTTGCCGCCGTTCTTGCTCAACAGGCTCACGATCTGTTTGTTCACCAGGCCCCCGAGCACCATTTCCACCACGTCCATGGTGGCGTTGTCGGTAACGCGCATGCCGTCGACGAAGCTGGACTGGATGTCGAGCTTTTTCAGCAGCTCACCGATCTGCGGACCGCCGCCATGCACCACGATGGGATGCATGCCCACCAGCTTCATCAGCACGATGTCGCGCGCGAAGCTGTTCTTGAGGTCTTCGTCGATCATGGCGTTGCCGCCGTACTTCACCACCAGCGTCTTGCCGGTGAAGCGCTGGATGTAGGGCAGCGCTTCGGTGAGCACGCTGGCAATCTGTTTGGCGGCGTTCAGGTCGAGAGTCATGATGGAGCGATCCAAGGCAATGAATGGCGATTGGCGGCGGATTATAGGGGAAGGAAGGCCATGCCCCCAGCCCCGCGCTCAAAGCGGCAGCGGCAGACCGGGCAGCAGCGCGCGTAGTTCAGTGGCAAACAGCGCCTGGATGGCGGCAAGCGCGGTGGCGGTATCGGCTTCGAAGCGCAGCACCAGCGCGGGCGTGGTGTTGGAGGCGCGTATCAGGCCCCAGCCGTGGGGGAAGTCGGCGCGCACGCCGTCGAGAAGATTGAGGCTGGCGCCGGGCAGGCGCAGACCGGCGCAAACCCGTTCCATCAGCGTGAACTTGTCCTGTTCCGGCACCGGGATGGACAACTCCGGCGTGCTGACGCTCTCGGGCATGCCCTGCAGCAGCTGCTCCGCGGCGCAGTGGCGGCGATCCATCAGTTCCAGAAAGCGCACGCCCACGTACATGCCGTCGTCGAAGCCGAACCAGCGATGCTTGAAGAATACGTGTGCGGAATATTCACCGCCAAGCAGGGCGTCGCTTTCGCGTAGCGCGTGCTTGACGAAGGAATGCCCGCTCTTGCACAGCACCGGCACGCCGCCCAGGGCGCGGATCGCCCGTTCCAGGTGGTGGCTGCTCTTGACGTCGTAGACGACGCGCGCGCCCGGATGCGCGGGCAACAGATCCTGCACGAAGGCCAGCAGCAGATGATCGTTGTCGATGATCCCGCCGGCGGCCGTTACCAGGCCCACGCGGTCGCCGTCGCCGTCGAAGGCGATGCCGAGGTCCGCGTGGCTGCTGCGCACCGCACTGATCAGGTCCTGCAGGTGTTCGGCGCGGGTGGGATCGGGATGGTGATTGGGAAAGTTGCCGTCCAGCTCGCAATACAGCGGCACCACCTCGCAGCCGAGCGCGCGGTAGAGCAACGGCGCCACCTTGCCGGTAACGCCGTTGCCGCAGTCGAGCACCACGCGTGGCGGGCGCTGCAGCTGGATGTCGCCGCGAATGCGGGCAATGTAATCGGGCACGATGTCGTAATGGCTCAGCTGTCCGGCGCCGGTGCTCAGTTCGCCGCGCTCGATGCGCTCACGGATGTTGGCGATGCGGTCGTCGGCAAGGGGGCGCTGTTGCAGCACGATCTTGATGCCGTTGTATTCACGCGGATTGTGGCTGCCGGTGAGCATCACGCCCGAGCCGGTGGGCAGGGTGTGGGTGCCGAAATACAGCAGCGGCGTGGGCACCACGCCGAGGTCGCAGACGTTGCAGCCGGAACGTAGTATCCCTTCGATCAGCGCCGCCGACAGGCGGGGGCTGGAAAGGCGGGCGTCGGCGCCGGCAAGCAGGGTGTGTTCGCCAAGCGCCAGCGCTTCGGTGCCGATCGCCTGGCCGATCAGCGCCACGCTGTCGCTGTCGAGGCCCTGGCCGACGATGCCGCGGATGTCGTAGGCGCGGAATATATGGGGCGGAATGGGACGTTCGGCATTCATGCGCGCAAGGCCATCCGCGCGGCGATCAGCTGGATCATCTCGCGCGCCAGCTGCGCCTTGCCGGCGCGCGCCAGGGGATGTTCGCCGTCCTGCCACAGGGCCACCGCCTCCGTTTCGTCGCTGCCGAAGGTGGCGGTGGCGTCGTTGGCGAAGATCAGGTCCAGTCCCTTGGCTTGTAGCTTGCCGCGGGCGTAGCGCAGCGAATCCTGCGTTTCCGCGGCAAACCCCACGCAGAAGGGGCGCGGGGTGGAGGCGGCCATAGTGGCGAGAATGTCGGGGTTGCGCACCAGGGCGAGCGTCATGCTTTCCTGGTCTTTCTTCAATTTATGCGGCGCGGAAGCGGCGGGGCGGTAGTCAGCCACGGCCGCCACCGCGATGAAGAGATCGGCGGGATGCTGCTGGCAGGCCTGCAGCATTTCCGCGGCGCTCTGCACGGGGATCAATTGCAGGCGTTCGGGCGCGGCGAGCTGCGTGGGGCCGCTGATCAGCGTGACGGTGGCGCCGGCTTCCACCGCCGCCTGCGCCAGGGCGTAGCCCATCTTGCCGGAGCTGTGGTTGCTCAGATAACGCACCGGATCCAGCGCTTCGCGGGTGGGGCCGGCGGTGAGCGTCACGCGCAGTCCGGCCAACAGACCATTGGCAAAGCAGTCGGCCGCGTGCTGCGCCAATGCCTCGGGTTCCAGCATGCGACCAAGACCGACGTCGCCGCAGGCCTGGGCGCCGCTGGCGGGGCCCCAGATCTCCACGCCGCGCTGGCGCAGGGTAAGCAGGTTGGCCTGGGTGGCGGCGTTGTGCCACATGGCCTGATTCATGGCCGGGGCAAGCGCCAACCGGCCGCGCCGCGCCAGGCACAGGGTGCTCAACAGATCGCTGCCTTCGCCCGCCGCCAGGCGCGCAAGGAAGCTGGCGCTGGCCGGCGCCACCAGGATCAGGTCGGCCCAGCGCGCCAGTTCGATGTGCCCCATGGCGGCCTCGGCCTGGGCATCGAGCAGGTCGGTGTGCACCCGCTGGCCGGACAGCGCCTGGAGAGTCAGCGGCGTAATGAAGGCTTGCGCGCCTTCCGTCATCACCACGCGCACCTCGGCGCCGGCCTTGATCAGCAGCCGGCACAGCTCCGCCGCCTTGTAGGCGGCAATGCCGCCGCTGAGGCCGAGGATGACTCTTTTGTTGTGCAGGGACTGCATGCGTGGGTGGGTTGAACCAGGGGCAGGAGGAAATGCGGCACAGACTAGCAATTGGCCTGCCGGCTTTCAATTTGGTTCGTCGCGTTTTCCTGGGGGCGGTTTAGAGGTCCGCATCATTTTGGGAAATTGCGCGTCTGGCGCACTAGACTGAAGGCGCACGATTCTCGTCTACAAGGAGGTCACGATGATGCTCACGGATTGGCCGAGCCAGGAGCGGCCGCGGGAAAAACTGTTGGCGCAGGGGGCAGAGAGCCTGTCCGACGCTGAACTTCTGGCCATTTTTCTGCGCATCGGCATTCCCGGCGCTTCGGTGCTGGACCTGGCGCGGCGGCTGCTGACGATATTCGGCAGCGTGCGCGGGGTACTCGATGCGCCGCCTGCGGAGTTCTGCGCCCAGCCCGGCATGGGAGTGAGCAAGTACGCGCAACTGCAGGCGGCGCTGGAGCTGAGCCGCCGCCACATGCTGCAGGCAATGCAGCGTGACGATTGCCTGAACAGCCCCGTGCTCACCCGCCGTTATCTGCTGACGCGCATGCGCGACTATCCGCGCGAGGTGTTTCTGTGCCTGTTTCTCGACAGCCAGCACCGGGTGATCGCCTGCGAGGAGCTGTTCCAGGGCACGCTGGACGGTTCGATGGTGCATCCGCGCGAAATCCTGCGCCGTGCCCTGCACCACAATGCCGCGGCGCTGATCTTCGCCCACAATCATCCCTCCGGCGTGGCCGAGCCCAGCCAGGCGGACGTGAACATGACCCATCGCCTCAAGAATGCCCTGGCGCTGGTGGACATCCGCACGCTGGACCATCTGGTGGTGGGCGATACGCAGGTGACTTCGCTGGCAGAAAGGGGCATGTTGTGACCGTTATTCGCCTTTCCGGGGGCTTACTGCTGTAAAAACAGTGACACAGCCGGGACAGTTAAAGCGGAATCTGGGGAAGCCGCCTTGCCTGCGCAAGGGGGTTCTGGTATAAATCGCGCCTCTTTTTTGGGGCGTGCCATTCATGGCCGCTACCCTCTATGGGGGCGCCGCAGTGGCGGTGCCAAAAATTCCTTCAGGAAATTTTTTGACGGCAAACCTGCCGCACAGCGCTACGAGGCTAAACCATGTCCAGAGTTTGTATGGTTACCGGCAAAAACCCTCAGGTCGGTAACAATGTATCCCACGCGAAAAACCGCACCAAGCGTCGTTTTCTGCCCAACCTGCATACCCATCGTTTCTGGGTAGCCAACGAAAACCGCTTCGTGACCCTGCGCCTGTCCAGCAAAGGCATGCGCATCATCGACAAAGTCGGCATCGACCAGGTGCTGAACGACATTCGCGCCCGCGGCACGAAAATCTAATTAGCGCCCGGCGGCCCTGGGCCGCGGCTTGAGAGAACGTCAGGAGCAAGAGACATGAGAGACAAGATTCGTTTGGTATCCAGCGCCGGCACAGGCCACTTCTACACCACCGACAAGAACAAGAAAAACATGCCGGACAAAATGGCGATCAAGAAGTTCGATCCCGTGGTGCGCAAGCACGTGGTCTACAACGAAGCCAAGATCAAGTAAGACCTTCCACGGGGTTGGAATGAGGTGCGCCGCGCTTCCGTAGCAAGTGCGCCGCGCTTCAGGCCGACCCCGTATCCGCTATACTCCGGTTCCTTTCAGTCCCATCCTTTCCATTTCCACCGGCGAACTCATTCCTCGCCCCAGCGGTGTATGTCCGCCTCCAGCCCGAACAGGTCCAGCGCCCGGCCCACCGTTTGCCGCACCATCTGCTCCAGGCTGGCCGGTTTGTCGTAGAAGGACGGCACCGGCGGCATGATCACCGCGCCCATCTGGCTGGCCTGCAGCATGCTTTGCAGGTGGCCGGCGTGCAGCGGCGTTTCCCGCACCATCAACACCAGGCGGCGGCGCTCCTTCAGTACCACGTCCGCGGCGCGGCTGAGCAAGGAAGCGGTAACGCCGCTGGCGATCTCGGACAGGCTGCGGATCGAGCAGGGTGCCACCAGCATGCCAAGCGTGCGGTAGCTGCCGCTGGCGATGGCGGCGCCGACGTCGGTATTGGGATAGTGCACGTGGGCCTGCGCGCAGAGTTCGGCGTAGCTGAGCGCGGTTTCCTGGCTCAGGGTGAGCATGG
>DATMFX010000363.1:0-3408 GCA_035555995.1 Hyphomicrobiales bacterium
CCGGCATGGAGAAAGTGATCCTGGTGGGCGCCGGCAATGCCCGCGTGGATGACAGCAACGGCATGATGATCGTGGGCGACACCACCAACCAGAACATCACCGGCGGCGACGGCGCGGATACTCTGGTGGGCGGTGGCGGAGAAGACACCCTGACTGGCGGCGCTGGCGAAGACGAATTCGGCTTCATCGCCAAAGGCCACTACACCGTTACCGACTTCACCGTGGGTGAAGACATGCTGGCCTTCGGTATCGATGGTGTGGACAGCGTGGACGACCTCCTCGACGGTCTGGTCAATGTCATCCAGAACGATGGCAACACCACGTTCGACTTCGGCGAAAACGGCTCCATCACCCTGGTGGGTGTGGATGCCTCCCAGCTGACGGAAGACATGGTGAAATTCACCATCGGCTGAGCCGGGTGAATGCAGGCAGTATCGAAACGGGCGCCTCAGGGCGCCCGTTTTGTTTATAGATCATCCGTTGTTAGGATGGATTCCGCGACTGCGCGCGGAATGACACGAATCTCTCCCCTGTCATTCTGCGCGGAGCGCAGCGGAGTCGCAGAATCCAGTTCACGATTTACCGTGCTCGCCCTTGTTAGTTCGACAAGCGGGCGCCTATCATGCACGGCGCCTGTTTGTTATGGAAACCAACAATTCCAATCACGTTCCCATCCATGAAAAAAACCACTTCGCAGCGACTGCAACAAGCCACCCAACTCATGCAAGCCGGCGACCTGCCACAAGCCCAGGCGGCATTCGAGGCCGTGCTTGCCGCCGAACCCAATTCGGCGGTGGCCAACCTGGGGATTGCCACCCTCTTCAACCGCAGCGGCCGCGTGTTGCACGCCCGGCAGATACTGGAAGCCATGCTGCAGCAGTTGAATCAGTTGCCCCAGGGAAAGGTTCCCGTAGCGATGAAGGCCGAGGTATTGGCGCAATTGGGGCTGTCGCTGGAAGGCATGCAACAACTGCCCGAAGCCAAGACACGCTACGCCGAGGCGCTTGCGCTGGTACCTTCCGATGCGCTGCGCCACCGCCTCACCAATGTTGACACGCGGCTGACCCTGCGCGGCGAGCCCGTGCCCATCCTGCACGAAGTGGCACGCCATCACCTGAACCAGCAGAATCCGCAAGGGGCGGAAAAAATCTACAAGGCACTGCTACGTCATGACCCCAATGATGGCGTGGCGCTGCATGGGCTGGCTATTCTGCTATCCCAGCGTGGCCTTCTGGAACAGGCCACGGTGTTGATCCAGCGCGCGATTTCGCTGTTTCCCAATAACGCGGACTACTTCCTGACCTTGGCGGACATCTTCGTACGGCAGGAAGACCTGGCCAAAGCCATTACCTTCTACAAACGGGCACTCGCGCTCAAGCCGGGCCATGAAGCCGTGCTGCACGCGCTGAGCGAAACGCTTGCCCGTGCCGGTAATGCAGAGGAAGCCGCCCACTATTTGGCTGCCGCCAAAGCCCTGGCAGTGGATCTGGAACCCGAAACGCCCGAACCCACCGCAGAGCCTGCGCCGCGTGCGCGTGCTAAGGCTAAGGCTAAAGCTACGGCCAAGGCAAACCCGAAGGCAAAAGCAAAAGCCCGGCAAGGCGAAGTAAAGACAAAGGCCAAAGCCAAGCCGGTCAAGGCCGCCGCCAAGGGCAAAGCGCCTGCCAAGGGTAAAGCCCCGGCCAAAGCCCAGCCCAAAACCAAGGCAGCAGCTCCTGCCAAGGGCAAAGCCAAGGCAGCGCTTCCGGTTAAAGCCAAAGCGAAAACCAAGGCCAAGATCACCGCTGCCTCCAAAGCTAAAGTGAAAGCCAAGGCCACCACCAAAGCCCAGGCCAGACCCAAAGCGAAAGCCAAGGCCACGCCCAAGGTTGCTCCCAAAACCAGCAAGACCAGGACACCCGCTCCCAAAGCAGCCACCAAAGCCAGGACACCCACCCGCAAGGTCGCTCCAAAAACCAGGACATCCACTGCCAAAGCGAGCTCCAAGGACAGGACACCCACCCGCAAGGCTCGCGTGCCCGCCAAAACCAAGACCCCGCTGACTAGAGTGCGTCGCTAGTGGCAGCACGTGCTCCGCGCAGCGGGTCGTTCGTGTTCCAGGTGGAACTGGCCCTGCCGCTGGGCAAGGGCACGGTCCTGTGCGGCTGGGCCGAGGATCGGCAGCAGCCACTGAGCGCGCTTACCCTGTTTTTCGACGACGGCAGCGATCTGCAGTTTCGCAGCAGCAGCGACGACGTAAGCCTGCTGCGCGGCCCGCGCCAGGAAGGCAGCTCCCGCCAGGATTTCCTACTGTGGGTACTCTGGCAACCGGCTCCCCACCAGGCGCCCATGTTCACCCTGAACCATCAGGTGGCTTACCTGGAACCGCTGCCAAAACCCGGCCTGACGGAATTGCTGGCGTCCACTCCCTTGCTGGGGCGTTTCGGCCAGCTGCTGCGCACCCTGGCGCAGGATCATCAGGATCACGTGCTGTTGCACAAGCTGGAACCCAAGCTGAGTCCGCGCGACGAAAGCCGGGCGGCAATCAGCAAACAATGGGCGGCAGCTACTGATAGCTGCCGTCACAAAGACCTCTTTGCCGCTGCCATCACCCGCAGCTTTGCGCTCGACGAGGCGGGCTTGCTGATCTTTGGCGTGCTGGTGCTGCCGCCGCACACGCCGGTGCAGATATGGCTGCACCGCCCCGAACAGGAACCGCTGGATGTCACGCCGCAGTTGTTCCGCCTGCCGGCCGGCAAGCTGGCATCCGACATGCTCAAGGAAAAATTTCCCGACGCGGCCGGCTCGTTGATGTTCATGCTGCACGCGCCCTGCCCCACGCCCAGCAATGCCCCGCGCGCACTGCGCCTGTGCCTGCCAGGCCTGCCCGATTTCTGGCTGAAGCTGGACACCACGCCCTCTCCACTGAGCGGCGCCGCGTTGGCGCGGCAGATGCTCAAGCCGCTGGTGCCCGCCCACGAATATCGCGGCCGCATGCTCGAACTGCTGGACAGCGGCCTTGGCGAGGCCATTGCCTGGGCCACGCGCGTGAATGGCAGTGACGAGGCCGCCGAGCGGATCGTGGAATTCGGCACGCCGCCGGAAAAACCCACCTGCACGGTGATCGTGCCGCTTTATGGGCGCTGCGATTTCATGCGCCATCAACTGGCGCAGTTCTGCGACGACCCCGAGTTCGCCAAGGTGGATCTGTTGTACGTGGTGGACGACCCCACCCTGCTGCAGGACGCCCTCGACACTGCAGGCAAATTTCAGCCGCTGTTCAAGGTGCCGCTGCGAGTGCTCAGCTATGGCGAAAACCGCGGCTTTGCCCGTGCCAACAACAGTGCCGTGCGTCATGCGCGCTCACCGCTGCTGCTGTTGATGAATTCCGACGTGCTGCCGCAGGCGCCCGGCTGGCTGGGTGTGTTG
>DATMFX010000364.1:0-3709 GCA_035555995.1 Hyphomicrobiales bacterium
GCTTTCCTGTCGGCGCCGATGTAGTTGCCGAGCGCCTTTTCGCCCCAGGGGCAGTTGAGCGGCGAGCAGATCGGCGAAAACGCGGACACCGCCTTGTAGATGCCGGGATTCTTCAGCGCGATGGTCAGCGCGCCGTGGCCGCCCATGGAATGGCCCATGATGGAGCAGTTGGCGGTGTCCAGCGGCAGCTCGCTCTGTTCCAGCACCTGCGGCAGTTCCTTCGTCACGTAGTCGTACATGTGGTAGTGCTCGGACCACGGCGCCTGGGTGGCGTTCACGTAGAAACCGGCGCCGAGGCCGAAATCGTAGGCTTTTTCCGCATCGTCGGGCACGCCTTCGCCGCGCGGGCTGGTGTCGGGGCACACGATGGCCACGCCGGCATCGGCGGCGTATTGCTGGGCGCCGGCTTTCTGCACGAAGTTGTCATCGGTGCAGGTGAGGCCGGACAGCCAGTAGATCACCGGCACCTTGCTGTCGGCTTTCGCGTTCGGCGGCAGGTACACGGAAAAGATCATGTCGCACTTGAGCACGCTGGAATGGTGTTTGAACTTGAGCTGCTTGCCGCCAAACATTTTATTGGCGCTGACTTGTTCCAGACTCATCTTGAACTCCTCGGTCGGGAGCCGGACCGGGTCCGGCTGCGTTGCTGATTGTTGAGTGGCTGATTCTTGAAAAGAATCGTATCGAAACGAAAAGGGGCCAGAGCCGGGCTCTGACCCCTCGAGGTCCCGCAGGCAACGGATCGATCGATCCGGTGTGGCGACTACTTCACTGGATCCTTAGTAGATCACCACGGAGCGGATGCTTTCGCCGGCATGCATCAGGTGGAACGCGTCGTTGATCTTGTCGAGCGGCATGGTGTGCGTGATCATCTCGTCGATCTTGATGCGTTTTTCCATGTACCAATCCACCACCTTGGGCACGTCGGTACGGCCGCGGGCGCCACCGAAGGCGGTACCGCGCCAGGAACGGCCGGTAACCAGCTGGAAGGGACGGGTGGAGATTTCCTGGCCCGCGCCGGCCACGCCGATGATGAAGCTCTGGCCCCAGCCCTTGTGCGTGCACTCGAGCGCCTGGCGCATGACTTTCACGTTACCGATACATTCGAAGCTGTAGTCCACGCCGCCGGTCATCTGCACGATGGTGTCGACCACGTTTTCGACGTCCTTCGGGTTGACGAAGTCGGTCATGCCGAACTGTTTGCCGAGGGCTTCGCGTTTCGGGTTCAGGTCCACGCCGATGATGCGGCTGGCGCCGGCCAGCTTGGCGCCCTGGATCACGTTCAGGCCGATGCCGCCGAGGCCGAATACGGCCACGGTGGAGCCGATTTCCACTTTCGCCTGGAAAACCACGGCGCCCACGCCGGTGGTCACGCCACAGCCGATGTAGCAGATTTTGTCGAACGGTGCGTCTTCACGTACTTTGGCCAGGGAGATTTCCGGCAGCACGGTGTAGTTGGAGAACGTGGAGCAACCCATGTAGTGGAGGATGGGCTTGCCTTCGAAGGAGAAGCGGCTGGTGCCGTCGGGCATCAGGCCCTTGCCCTGGGTGGCACGGACTTTCTGGCAGAGGTTGGTGCGTGGATGCAGGCAGTATTCGCACTCGCGGCATTCGGCGGTGTACAGCGGAATGACATGGTCGCCTTTCTTCAGGGATTTCACGCCAGGACCCACGTCGACGACGATGCCGGCGCCTTCATGACCCAGAATGGCGGGAAACTCGCCTTCCGGATCGTCGCCGCTCATGGTGAAGGCGTCGGTGTGACAGACACCGGTAGCCTTGAGTTCAACGAGTACTTCCCCCTCCTTTGGGCCTTCGACGTCGACTTCGACGATTTCGAGAGGCTTGCCGGCGGCAAAAGCGACTGCTGCACGTGATTTCATGTGGTTTTCCTTTCTTTTGGAGTTGGGTAAAACGATTGGCCTGCCGGCGTCAGCCCCCTGGAAAACGGCGCTGGGCCATGGCCGTTACGCTCGGCAAAGTGCGGGCAAATATAGCGCCTTGCGGGGGGGAAAGGTAGCCCAAGGGGAGGTGGGGGTAAACTTTCGGAGGGGGTCTGATCTTTTGCCGCGGGCAGCCTTGGGTATAATCGGTTTTTTGCTTTTCCAGCAGGCTGTTCAGCCACGATGACGACGAGGAAGTGTGATGCCCCAGGTGAAGTACGTGAATCATGACGGTTCCATTTACGAGGTCGACGTGTCGGCGGGTACCTCGGTGATGCAGGGGGCGATAGACAACATGATCGATGGCATCGTGGGCGAGTGCGGCGGCTCCTGCAGCTGCGCCACCTGCCACTGCTATGTGGACCCGGCCTGGGTGGACAAGCTGCCGAAACCGAGCGGCATGGAGCAGGACATGCTCAGCTGCGTGCTCGAACCGCAGTCGAACAGTCGCCTGAGCTGCCAGATCAAGGTTACCGACGAACTCGACGGCTTGGTGGTGCACCTGCCCGAATCACAATTTTGATCGGGCTGGGGAACTTTTTGCCGACAGGGCCCTCAAACCCTACGTGAACAGGTAATCCCCTCCTGGCACACGCTTCCCGTAAGGGATGGTGAGTTTGTAGATGAGATCGACGAATCCAGCCCGGCCTTAGTGCCGGGCTTTTTTTATTGGCTAAGGGCTTTTTTATTGGCTAAGGGCTTTTGTTATGCCCGATACGGATCGGGCAGGCCGCGGGCGCTTTTTATTGGCCAAGGGCTTTACTTACCGGATTACGTAGGCGTGTTTGCGGCATCTCCGGATTCCGGCGATGTCCCGTCGAGCGCCTGCGGGGTATCCACGTCGCGCAATATGCCGGGGTCGTCGAGGTCCAGGCGCAGCAGGCGTGTCGGGTGGCGTTGCAGCAGAAGGCGGGCGCCCTGGTCGCCTTGCGGGGAGGCCAGTTCGGTGAAGAAATCACGGCCGATGCAGACGGGGTTGCCGCGCTGGCCGCCGCAGTAGGGCACCACCAGGGTGTCTGCGGCAGCGGCGTCGGCGATCCGGCGCAGCGTTTGCGGTTTTATCCAGGGCATGTCGGCCAGTATCACCACGGCGGCGTCCCACGCCTGTAGTGCCGGCAGTGCGGCGGCGAGGCTGTGGCCCATGCCACGCGCGGCCTGGGCGGCGGTGACGATCAGCCAATTGTCCCGATAGCGTTGGATCGGCTCCCCATCATCCTCGCGCAGCACCAGTATGCGCTGGCTGAACACCGTGGCCGCGTTCTCCAGGCTTTGCGCCAGCAGGGTATTGCCGTTGGGTAATCGCGCCAAGCGTTTGTCGGCGCCGAAGCGGCTGGCGCGGCCCGCGGCGAGTACCAGACAACCTACCCGCAATCCCGAGCCGGTCATGGCTGCTCCGGATATACGTCCAGCGTCGGAAGATTAGCGCGCTGCGCGGACGGGATCGCCGCTTGCGGAGGCACGGGCGCTGGTGATGGGTTCATGCCTGTTCCGGCTGCGAATGGGGTTCCGCCAAATCCATCGTGGTATTGGCCGCCGTCTGCCCCGAGTGTGGCGGCGAACGCAATTGGATGAGTTCGGCGAGGATGGCAATGGCGATTTCGGGCGGTGTCTTGCTGCCCAGGTCCAGGCCCACGGGAGCGTGCAGGCGCGCCAGTTGCGCGGGCGTGAGATCGAGCTGCAGCAGGCGTTCGCGGCGGCGCGCGGAGGTACGGCTCGAGCCCATGGCGCCCACGTAGAACGCGGCGGACGGCAGCGCTTCCATCAGC
>DATMFX010000365.1:0-9631 GCA_035555995.1 Hyphomicrobiales bacterium
CAGGGGTGTAGTGGGCCTGCAGCCAGAGATCGCGTCCTTCCTTGGTCGCATACCGATATTCATCCGACTGCGTCACGCCCTGCGACAACGCTCGCCAGAACGCCTTGTAGGTGGGGGTTTCTCGCTCGTCTGCAGCAATCAGGTGACGGTGGTGCCGCCCCACGAGTTCATCCAGTGCGTAGCCGGCAGCGTCGAGCAAGAGGGCATTGGCGGTAAGGATGGTGCCATCACCGTGCAAATGCAGCACCGCCTGGGTGGACCACAGCACCAACACCTGTGCCCGCAGCTCGTTCAGATCACCCCTGCCAGGCAGGGGAAAACCGCTGGCTCGTGCCAAGGCCTGCCCGTCGGCGTCGAGTACGTGATTGAAAATGCCCATGAATTCACTCCGTAATCAGCAGGACACCCACCTGGCCATTGACCGGACCGGGCAGGGACACCCACCCGATCACAAAACCAGGACACCCACCTGCCTGGTCTCGACAATATTGGGAGGGGACACCCACCCAACGCATGGCCAGGACATCCACAGCGGCTTGAATAGGACCCCATCCGTGGCTGTCCCATCATCGGCTGTGTGGCTGTCCTCACCAGCGTCGATTGGTGGCTGTCCCCGTCAAGAGTGATAACGGCACCTCGCAGAAGAACTTGAGCGCTGCCGTACCGAACCGCTCAGCCCTCAACATGCTTCGCCCCCCCTGCTAGCATTGCCCGCCAGTCAATCTGCAAAGATCGTTCGAGGGGAATCAGATGCGGGCATCACACCTGCCTTCACGGGCGCTGGTCTTGACTCTTGGCCTGCTGCTCGCCGCCACTGCTGTGGCACAACCGGCCCGGGGACCCATCACGCAAACGCCGCCGCCACGCAACGCCGAGGGCCGGGCAATATTGGGGTCGGTGCCCGGCAACGTCGGTTCGTGGGAAGGCTTCGGCACTCGCCCGATGCTGACCTTTTTCGATGAGGTGCCAAAAGGCTCGATCATCGCCCACACGCCTTATGAAGACGTGCTGCGGATGCAGGACACCTTCCCCAAGATCAAATTCAGCGAAGTGCCATTCCAGCCCTGGGCACGTGCGCTGTTCGAAGCGCGTTCGCGTACCCGCTTCGAGCCCTACACGCGCTGCAAGCCCTCAGCAGGCCCACGCGAAGTCGCCACCGCCTACGGCACGCAGTTCGTGGAATTCCCCGAAATGCAGAAGATCTACATTTTCCCCACCGGCGGCCCACGCCACTTCCGCGAAATCTGGATGGACGGACGCAGCCATCCCGAAAACCTCAAACCCAGCTATCACGGGCATTCCATTGGCCATTGGGAGGGCGACACGCTGGTGGTGGATACCGTCGGCTTCAATGAAAAGATGTGGTTCGACGCCGAGGGTTCGCCGCATACGGATCAATTGCATCTGATCGAACGCTTCACCCGGCTCTCGCAGGAACGGCTTCAGTACGAGATCACCATCGATGATCCCGGCGCCTATACCCAGCCCTGGTCAAGTGGCTTCTACATGGACTGGTCCTCCGGCGAAAGCTTCCAGTTCGTCTGCCAGGACCAGAACATGGCCTACGATCTGATGCTCGGCACCGAGTACCAGAACATGGATCGCAGCCAACCTATCTTCCCCTGAGCCAGCCAGCCCGGAGTACACCGATGCCTTTCGCCCCCCGCCCGCTGATTCGTGCCCTGGCTGCCTGCGCATTCGCGCTGGGTGCCTGCGGCGCCAGCGCCCACCACAACCTCAGTGCCAAGTTCAATACCGCCCAGTCGCAAAATTTGCAGGGGCGCCTCAGTCGCGTCGACTGGGCGTTTCCACACGTTCACCTGTTCATTGAGGTACAGGAAAACGGCACGAGCGATCCGTGGTACGTGGAACTGGAAAGCCCACAACTTCTGGAACTCAACGGTTGGGATGAAAATACGCTGCGCGTGGGGGAAGTGCTCACCGTGGAGGGACCGCGCGCCCGCGATGGCAGCCGCCAGATATGGGGCGACAACGTGATGCGTGCGGATGGCCAGGCGGTGATGAACACCACCCGCTATCCCGATCTCCTCAGCAGCATTCCCGATGCACCCATGGAAGCCACCCCCCGCTGGCCCGATGGCACACCACGCCTGGGTGCGCCCCCGGGCCGCTCTGGCTATTGGGTGCCGACCAAGACCACGCTGCAGGAGGACGGCGCCAACGTGGCAATGAGCGTCACCGCTCAATTACAGAATATTGCCGACGCCGGCAAGGTGGCTCCGCTGCAGGAATGGGCACAGCACCTGTACGAATTCCGCCAGCAGAGCTTTCAGAGCAGCGACCCCACGTTTGTGGAATGCCGACCGCTTGCCGGCCCGCGTAAATTCCTCGATCCCTATGGCATTCAACTGCTGGAAGACAAGGCACTGCAGCGCATCTTCGTGATTGCCGGCGGCAGCAACCACGACTGGCACCTTATCTATATCGACGGCCGTCCCCTCGATGGCGACGAATTCGAGCTGGACGCCGGCAACCTGCTTTATTACGGCCGCAACAGCGCCCACTGGGATGGAGATACCTTCATCATCGAATCCGAAGGCTACAACGAAAAATTCTGGCTGCCTGGTGGCCTGCCGCACACCGACCTGATGCACGCTACCGAACGACTGACGCGGCCGGACTACCACACGCTCACTTACGAAGTCACCATCGACGATCCCGGCGCCTATACCCGCCCCTGGAAAGCCAGCTGGAGCTTCAAATGGCTGGAGGGGCAGGACCCGCCCGAGCATTACTGCCAGGACAATCGGCTTTAAAGAAGGGACATCCACTTCAAAAAAAGATGGAAGGAGATGGGACACCCACCTTTCTTCACGCTTTAGGAGAGGGAGAAAAAAGGGACATCCACTTCCTCATTACAGCCTCTCAATAACAAAAACCCCGCCGAAGCGGGGTTTTTGCTGCTAATAGAGAAGCGATCAAGGCGCTTCCGCGATGGCTTTCATGTTCTGCAGGGCATTTTCAAAGGACGTACGGCGGCGTTCTATGTCGGCGTCCTTGGCCGCTTGATCAGGCAGGTTGGAAACGTCGAGCACCAGGGTGTACAGCATTTTGGACGTGGTGGCGTTTACCGGACGCGCTTCCATGAAGCCGTGATAAAGGTTGTAGTACTGCCCTTCGACCACCGGCTGGGTATAGCCGTAGGACAGTTCCGTCTGCGCCACCAAGATTTCGGTGACACGACCACCCGCCAGCAGCCGCACGGTACCCATGCCGCCATCGCCGGAGGCAATGGTGCAGTCAAGCTTGAGCCAATCGGCGATTGCGCAGTAATCCCCTACCTTGGACCAGACCTCGGCCGCCGGCTTGGCGATATCGATTTCCATGGCGATGGTGACGTATTCGGGCTGCGCCGACAGCGAGCCGGAGCAGAGCAACGCGAACAGGGCGCCTGCAGCACGTTTCATGAATGATTCCTCGTAGCGAGATTATTGGTTGTTGTTGTGACGACCGCCGTGGACGGCCTGAGCGTGGCACACAGCCGATTCAGTATAGAACACGTCGCGGCAAACCAAAACCGCCGCTCGGATTGCCAAATTGCAGTGGCTGTTCCACACAAATTGCGGTGGCTGTCCCGTGAATTCCGGCACATTGGAGTGGCTGTCCCAGAATTGGAGTGGCTGTCCCATAAATTTTGGGGTGGCTGTCCCGTACAAACGCTGTACAAAACACAAATCAAATGTCCGTACCGAACGGTTCGCTCTACCTGTGGAGGGCCTACATACGGCACACTTGCCGGTGGTATTCACCAACCATGGAACTTTAGAGGGGCCACCATGAGCAAAGACAAAACCAGTACTCCCGTAGAGGAGGCGCCCAAGCTCGGCCGGCGTCACTTTCTACAGGGTGCCGCGTCCAGTGCCGCCGCACTGGCAGTAGCACCCGCCGCCCGTGCCCAGAATCCTTCCGCCTTCACCGCCTCCTATTCGGCGCCCACCTATCAGCAGATTCAGCGCGATACCGGCATGCTGACTCCACCCGCCCCCGAACGCGCCGTGGTGCGCCCGGGATCGGATCTGATGGTGCAGGCATTGCGCGACATGGGCATCGAATTCGTCGCCGCCAACAACGGGTCCAGCTTCGAGGGGCTGCAGGAATCCGTCATCAACTACGGCACCCCGCCCAACAAAATGCCCGAGTACATCACCGCCCTGCACGAAGAAAGCTCGGTGGACATGGCCAACGGCTACGGCAAGGCCGAAGGCAAGCCCATGTGCGCCATGCTGCACGGCACCATCGGCATCCAGCATGCCTCCATGGCCATCTACCAGGCCTACTATTCCGGCACCCCGATGCTGTTGATCGCCGGCCGCGACGACGGTTTCATCCAGGCCCACACCGCCAATGACATGGCCGCCATGTGCCGCAGCTTCACCAAATGGGACGCCCAGCCCACCACCCTGGAGGAGTGCCTGGAAGCCCTGCAGGAAGCCTATCGCCAGGCTGTCACCCCACCCACCGGCCCCACCATGGTGGTGATCGACATGGAACTGCAGAAACAGGAAGTGCGCGACATGGTGGTGCCGCCCTTCCGTCCTGCCGTGATCGAGGGAATCGACGTCAACACCGCGCGCGACATCGCCCAGAAGCTGCTGGCCGCCAACAATCCCCGCCTGAACACCGGTGCGTTCCGCACCCCCGAAGGCGTGCAGGCGGCGGTGGAGCTGGCGGAGATGATCGGCGCCTGCACCTCCACCAGCGCGCATCAGGGGCCGATGGGCTTTCCGCAGCGCCATCCGCTGTGTGGCCCAGGCGCCGATACCGATTACGACTATGTGCTGGGTCTGGAAGCCAACGCGCCCGATCTGTCACTGCGCCGCCCTTCGGTGGAAATGCTCACCGCCAGCCGCGACACCATGGCAATAGGCTTCGGTGGGCTGCGCGAGAATGGTCCGGCTTCGCCTTTCGGCGCTCCCGCGCCCGTCCAAGGCACGGTGGTGGAAATCGATGCCCAGGCCAGCATTCCCGTGATCATCGGCGAAGTCTCGCGCTTGATGACCCCCGAACAACGCAGCCGCATCGAGGAACGCAAGGCGCGGCACGCCAAGGCCAACCACGACGCCTTCATGAGTGCCTTGCATGAAGCCGTCGAGACCAAGAAAAAAGGCTGGAACCTCAGCCCGGTGAGTACGGCTCGCATCTACGCCGAACTGTGGCCGCTGATCATGAACGAAGACTGGTGCCTGGCCTCGCCCAGCAGTTTTTCCGGCTCGCACCACATGCAGCTGTGGGATCACAACAAGCCTTACAGCTACCTCGGTGGCCAGGGGGCCGGCGGCATGGGTTATGGCCTGGGCGCCTGTACCGGCGCGGCGCTGGCGGCACGCGAACGCAACCGCATCGTCATCAACGTGCAGACCGACGGCGACTTCAACTATGCGCCGGGCGCGATCTGGTCCGCCGTGCACCATGAATTGCCGATGCTCACCGTGATGCACAACAACCGCGCCTGGCACCAGGAGTTCATGTTCATCGAGTACATGGCGGGCGTGCGTGGCCGCGGTACCGACCGTGGCCACATCGGCACCACGCTGCGCGACCCCTTCATCGACTACGCCAAACTGGCCGAGGGCTATGGCATGAAAGCGGAAGGGCCGATCGACGATCCGACCCAGCTCGCGGCCGCGCTGCGTAGAGGGCTGGACGTCGTCAAAGGCGGAGAACCCTACCTTATCGACGTACTGACGCAGCCACGCTAGGAGCCTGATGCATGAAAACGATGATTCCAATGGTTCTGCTGGCAGCACTGGCGGGCGGGTTGCCGGCAGCGGCGCTGGCGCAGGCAAGCGGCGATGCCAAGAATGGCGCACAGGTGTTTTACGACCAGGGCTGTTATGGCTGTCATGGCTACAGCGGTTATGGGCGCAAGGATCTGAACAATACCGAGAGCGGCATGTTGAGCAACCTGGAGGTATTCCGGGCGTTCTTGCGCGGCCGCGGCGACGTAGCTCCGCTGTTGCCCTCCACCGAAATGCCCAACTATCCCGCCACCAGCGTGAGCGATGCGCAGGTGAATGATCTGTTTGCGTACATCCAGAGCATGCCCAAGGATCTGCCGGAGGCAGGCAATATCGACGCCTTCGAGACGATCCTCAAAGCGGCGGAGCGGCCTTATTCACCTCAATAGTGGTGCCAGAGTATTGCAACTTGGCCCCGCTTCCGCGGGGCTTTTTTTAATAGGCTAAGGGCTTTTTTATTGAGCTGAGCGCTGGGCCAAAGGCTCTTTTACCCGCTCATGCCGGCAGCTACCGCCCATCAAGCAAAAAAAGCCCGGACTCCATCACGGAGCCCGGGCTTTGCCAGTGGTTGGAATGGACGTTCCTGCTTAACGCAGCAGCGACAGGACGTTCTGCGGCAGCTGGTTGGCCTGCGCCAGCATGGCAGTGCCGGCCTGCTGCAGGATCTGCACTTTGGTCAGGTTGGCGGTTTCCGCCGCGAAATCCGTGTCCTGGATACGCGAACGGGCGGCGGACAGGCTTTCGGACGAGGTCTGCAGGCTGGCCACCACCGATTCGAAACGGTTCTGGATGGCACCGAGCGTGGCGCGGGAACCGTTGACGGTGTTGAGCGCTGCGTCCACCGCGGTGATGACGTCGTTGGCACCGTCCACGGTGGCGACGCTCAGCACGTTGTTGGTAATCACGGCGTTGGTGGTGCCGGCGCTCAGGCCCGCGGCGGCCGGCGAGGTGCCGCCCACTTCGATGTCGCCGCGCGATTCCAGCGTCAGCTTGCCGCGTGCGGTGCCGACGGTAAAGCCACCGGTGCCGTCGCCGCTGTGCGCCTGGGAGGTCACGATGTTGTCACCATCGGCATCGGTGAATTTCAGGTCGCCACCGGCGGCGGTGCCCGATACCGTGACGCCCGCTGCCGCGAGGTCGTCGAGCACCGTGCCCCCGGCAATGGCATCGTCCACCATGGCGGCAGTGATGCCGTTGCCGCCGGCAGCGGCCGCGGTGGTAATGGCGACACCGGCAACCGTCAAGGTATAGGTATCGCCGTTATCGATGGTGCCGCCCGTGGCGAAGGCGCCCATGCTTGCCTCGGTGGAAGCCGACGCCCGCACGCTGCCATCGAGCGCCACATTGCCGTTGATGGCGGCGGCGATGGCCTTGGCGGAATCCGTGGTGACACCGATATTCTGACCATTGATTTCCAACTGCCCATCACTCAGCGCGCCGGTGGTGACGCCACCATTCACTTCCGCACCACCCACCGTAAGCCCAAGGCCTACCTTGGTGGCATCCACAATGGAATTGACCGAAATCGTCTCGCCCACGTTGGCGCCTACCTGGAAGGCCTGCGCGGTGAAGCTGCCGTCCAGCAGCTTGACGCCGTTGAAGTTGGTCTGGGTGGCCACGCGGTCGATCTCGGCGATCAGTTCGGACACCTCTTTCTGCATGGCGGCGCGGTCGGAAGAGCTGTTGGTGGCGTTGGCAGACTGCACCGCCAGCTCACGGATGCGCTGCAGGTTGTTGGTCACTTCGCCAAGCGCGCCTTCGGCGGTCTGCGCCAGCGAAATGCCGTCGTTGGAGTTGCGCACGGCCTGGTTGAGGCCGCGGACCTGCGCGGTGAAGCGTTCGGAGATGGCAAGGCCGGCGGCATCGTCCTTGGCGCTGTTGATGCGCATGCCGGAAGACAGGCGCTGCAGCGAGGTACTCAGGGCGGTCTGCGATTTGTTCAGGTTGCGCTGCGCATTGAGCGAGGCGATGTTGGTACTGATGACTTGCGGCATGGCACGTTCCTCTTGTTTCTGCCGGCCTTCCACAGGCCCGTCGCAGGGTTGCTCACGGTGGGTATTCCTCGGCCGGGACAGGCCGTTGATTCCATTTACGTCAGCAACGGGGAATGGCTTTACCGATTATTAGAGATAATTGAACAAACTCAGCTCGGAGGTCTTGATGAAGGCCTGCTGCGCCGCCTGCAGCGAGACCAGTTGCAGGTTGAAGCGGGTCAGGGCTTCGGCATAGTCCAGGTCCTGCACCTGGGACTTCACGGTATCGAGCTGCAACCGGAAATCCTGGTTGATGGAAGACGCCGTGTCGATGTTGTTCAGGCGCGCACCGATCGAGGCGCGGCGCACGTTGACCCCCTCCAGCGCCTGGTCGAGGTTGGCCAGCCCCTGCGCCATGGCGGCCTGTACCTTGACGCGGTCGGCGGTGTTGGCGGTGGGCGTGATCAATGCGGCGGCGATCCTGTCCACCATGGCGAACAGGCTGTCGCTGCCGGCGGGTTCGACCGTTAAAGTATCGCCGTCCTGCGGCGCGCCGCTCAGGGCGATGTCGATGCCGTTGAACGCCAGTGATTTGCCCTGCGCATAGGGTCCCCCATCGACCACCGTGGGCGGCGCGGCGGAATCCGTCACTTCATAATGCAGATCGCTCCCCTGCAGGAAGAAGCGCACCTGGTAAGTGTCTTCCACGTAATCCTTGCGGGTACCGTACTGCCCCACCAGCAAGGTGCCGGTGTTGCCGGCCTCGGGGCTCACCGCAATGGTGCCGTTGCCGGTGGGCACCTGCATGAAAAGCGTGGCGCCGGATTCGCGTATCGCCACCTTGGCGCCCTCGCCCACCTGGATCTGCCGCGTACCGGCGTCGCCTTGATAGGTGTAGGTGCCGTTCTGTTCGGTGAACGGCCGCTGGTCGGTGCGGTTGCCGGCGAATAGGTACTCGCCGTTCTGGTCGCGCGTGTTGCCGAGCACCAGCAGTTCTTCCAGCCGTTGCTGGATTTCCAGGCCGATGTCCTTGCGCGCGCCGTCGTGGTTGATCGGGTTGTTGGCCTGCACCACCAGTTCCCGGATGCGCTGCAAGGTGGAATTGACGTTCTCCAGTACGCTTTCCTCGTAGCCGAGCATGGCGCCGGCCTGGCTGGCGTTGCGTTCGTACTGATCCACCAGGCCCATGTTGGTGTTGAGGTTGAGCACCTGCACCGCACCGGCGGGATCGTCAGAGGGCTGCAGGATGCGCAGGCCGCTGGCGATCTGCAGTTCGGTTTTCTGCAGCTTTGCCTGCTGGCTCTGCATGGCCGCTAGCGACAGGTTGTACAGCTGGCTGGTGGAAATACGCATGCGTGTCTTACCCCAGGGCACCGAGCAGGGTGCGAAAGGCCTCGTCGGCGATCTTGATGATTTGCGCCGAGGCTTGATAGGCCTGCTGGTAGCGCAGCAGGTTGGCGGCTTCCTCGTCCAGGTTCACGCCGCTGAGGCTGTCGCGATACTGCTGCGCCTGGCCAAGCAATGCCGCTTCCAGGCTCAGGTTGGACTGCGCCTCGCGGCTGCCGAGCCCCACGGTGGCTACCAGCGTGCCGTAGAACTGCTGCAGCGTGTCCTTGCCGCCGTTGACGAGCGGCGCAAACTGTAGCTCGGCCAGCTTGAGCGCATTGCTGTTGTCGCCCACGGCGCCTGCTTCGCTGGCGGCCGCCACTTGCGCAGGGTCCTTCAGCACCAGTGCGAATTGCCCCGCGGCCTGCAGCGCCGGGTTGAATTGGAAACTGTCGCCGCCCTGAGCCGTGCCACTCGATAGATCGAGCGTCATGCCGTCGAACTCGAGCGTGCCATTGCCGCTTACCGACGTGCCGTCGCTCACCCGCGTCCAGGTCCACTGGGTGCCGTCAT
>DATMFX010000366.1:0-4509 GCA_035555995.1 Hyphomicrobiales bacterium
AGCAATAACAAAAAAATCAAAGTCTCGGGCTAACGGAGACCACTTACCCCGCCCTTCCCGCTTTCCTCCACTCCCTGTCTCGATGCGCGCGCTTGCGCCCCTGGGCTTTGCCATTATCATCTGCGGGCCCCTGCCAGAGACTACGTTTTGAGCACCCCCGAAGTTTTGCACACCACCGCGCCCACCGTTCCCCACCGCTGCCTGTCGCATGCGATACGGTACGCCTGGCTTGCCGGCACAGCGCTTGCCTGCCTGCTGTGTGCACCGCTGCCGGCCCTGGCCGCAAGCAGCCAGGATGAATTGCGGCCGCTCGACAACCTGGTGGAGGAACGCCGCTTCCCCGACGCCTACGCGCTTGCGCAAACCCTGTTGAACGATTGGGAAGGCGAGCCCGAATTCGATTTTCTGTACGGCACCGCCGCGCTCGAGAGCGGCCATGCCAATGAAGCGGTGTTCGCCTTCGAACGGCTGGTGCGCGGTTATCCCGCGGAGCCGCGCTTCAAGCTGGAGCTGGCCCGCGCCCTGTTCGAACAGAACAATCTCGGCGCCGCGCGCGAGCTGTTCGAGTCGGTGCTCGCCACCGGCCCCAGCATCAACGTACAGAACAACATCCATGCCTTCCTTGACGCAATCGCCGACCGCGAACGCGCTGTGCAGCCCCGCCTCGATTGGTACCTGAGCACCGCGGTGGGCAACGACAGCAACATCAATAGCGCCACCGAGCTGGGCGTGATCAGCACGCCGATCGGCGACGTGGAACTGAACCCGAACGGGCAAAGCCTGGAAGACAGCTTCGTGGAGCTGGGCGGCGGCATGGCTTACGTCAAGCCGCTGTCGAAGACCACGGCGTTCAACGCCAACGCCAGTTATTCCCGGCGCGACAACATCGACACCCATGCCTTCGATCTCGACGTGCTGGCGGGCACGGCCAGCTATACCCAGCAGGTGCGCGACCTGCGGCTGTCCTATGGCGTGCGCGCGCAGCACGTGGCACTTGCGGGAGATCCCTTCCAGAACAGCGCCTCGCTGATCCTCGGCGCGCAGCGCAGCGCGGGCAACGGCTGGAACCAGTACGCCACCGTGGCCTATACCGGCGTGCGCTACGCCACCGGCCAGGTGGCCAATGCCAATCTGCGCGACGTCGACCAGTGGCTGGGATCCGCAGCGCTGACGCGCACCACCGGCCGCTTCAACCACGGCATCAGCGCCTACTACGGCAACGAAAGCGCCAGGCACGCGCTGGGACGCAACAACGCGCAGCGCTTCTATGGCGCCGCGCTGAGCGAACAGGTGGCGCTGCATCCGCAACACCTGGGCTATGCCAGGATTTCGCTGCACCGCAGCGAGAACCGCGCACCGGCGCCGATCTTCAACCGCGTGCGTGAAGACACCATCTTTTCCGCCTCGCTTGGCTGGCTCTGGCGCATCAATGGTCCGCTCACCCTGAGCACCGACCTGACCTATACCGACAACGACAGCAACCTCGCGCTGTTCTCGTACGATCGCCTGAAATTCCAGAGTGGCTTGCGCTACCAGTTCTGAGGCGCTTGCCCGAATGCGTGTCAGCCAACGTCTGCCGGAGCACTACTGCGTGTAGTGGACAGGCCTGGGCTTCGGTACAATGCGCTGCCCCATGCCTGCCGGGCACTACAGCATAGGCAGCCGCCCACTCTTTTGGACGAACAAGCGTCCTTTTACCCAAGAGTCTTTCGAACAAGGTTCCCTCGATGAGCGTGTTCACCCAGTCAGAAAAACTTCGCCACGTCTGCTACGAAATTCGCGGCCCCGCCCTGCAACAGGCCAAGCGCCTGGAAGAAGAAGGCTACAAGATACTCAAGCTCAACATCGGCAATCCCGGTGTGTTCGATTTCGATGCGCCGGAGGAAATCCTGCGCGACGTGATCCTGCGACTGCCGGAATCGCAGGCCTATTCCGATTCCAAGGGACTGTTCAACGCGCGCAAGGCGATCATGCACGAGACCCAGCGGTTGGGCATCAAGGGCGTGGGCATCGACGATATCTACCTCGGCAACGGCGTCAGTGAACTAATCGTTCTGGCCATGCAGGCGCTGTGCAACAACGGCGACGAAGTGCTGGTGCCGGCACCGGATTATCCGCTGTGGACCGCCGCGGTGACGCTGAGCGGCGGCAACGCCGTGCACTATCGCTGCGACGAAAGCGCCGACTGGCAGCCCGACATCGACGACATGCGCGCCAAGATCACGCCGCGCACCAAAGCCATCGTGGTGATCAACCCCAACAACCCCACCGGCGCCGTGTACAGCGACGAGCTGCTGCTGCAGATCGTGGAGCTGGCGCGCCAGCACAGCCTGATCCTGTACGCCGACGAAATCTACGACAAGATTCTGTACGACGGCACCACGCACACGCCGCTGGCACGGCTGGCGGAAGACGTGTTCACCATCAGCTTCAACGGGTTGTCCAAGAGCTATCGCCTGGCGGGCTTTCGGTCCGGCTGGATGGTGCTGAGCGGCAACAAGGCACAGGCGCGCGACTACATCGAAGGGCTGGAAATCCTGTCCAACATGCGCCTTTGCGCCAATGTGCCTGGACAGCAGGCGGTGCAGACCGCGCTCGGCGGCTACCAGAGCATCAACGAACTGATCATTCCAGGCGGCCGCCTGCGCGACCAGCGCGACATCGCCTGGGAAATGCTCAACGCCATTCCCGGCGTGAGCTGCGTCAAGCCGAAGGGCGCCATCTACCTGTTCCCGCGTCTCGATCCGAAGGTGCATCCAATCGCCGACGACGACCGCCTGGTGCTGGATTTCCTGCTCAAGGAGAAAGTGTTGCTGGTCAAGGGCAGCGGCTTCAATATCGACGACACGCAGCATCTGCGCATCGTGTTCCTGCCCCGCACCGACGTGCTGGCCGACGCTATCGGCCGCCTGGAACGCTTCCTGTCGACCTATAAACAACGCTGACCTTCAAGCGGGACGCATACCGAGCCCGGCCACTGCCGCGCGCAGTGCCGGGTCTTCCCCAAGCCCCCACACGGCGAACTCGCCGAATTCGCGCCTGAGCGCATAGTCGCGCCGCAGGCGATCGAAACCGCCCGCCTCGCTTCCCACGCCCACCGCGGCGCGCAGCCGCACGTCGTCGCCGCGCAGGTCATAGGCCTGTAGCACCAATTGCGACAATCCCTGCAGGGTATTGCCGCCCTGATAGCACAAAGTCTGCACCTCGAGCGCGCCGGCCGGCGCGATGGCCGCGGGATCGAAACCGAAGTGGTGGCAAAAAGCATCGTGAATCATCAGCGTGCCGCGCAGCTTGCCCCCATTGCTGTAGCCGGCGATGTGCGCGGTGCCGATCATGGCCTGCTGCAGCATGGCCACGTCGATGGCCGGTTCGCCCTGCCAGGCGTCGAGAATGGCGCAAAAATCCGCATGGCGGCGGCAATGCTGCAGCAGCGCCGCCTCGTCCACCACTTCGCCGCGCGAAGCATTGATCAGCACGCCATGCGGGCCAAGCCGCGCCAGCGCGCCCCGCTCGATCAGACGCCGTGTCGGCGCCGCGCCACTGTCGGTCAAGGGCACATGCAGGCTCACCACTGGTTGCTGCAGTACTTCCTCGAGCGGCGCGAAATGACTGGTCAGTGGATGCGCTTCTTCCAGCAGGGGATCATGGATGCGCGGCGCGATGCCAAGCGCCAGCAGGCGTTGCGCCAAACGTCCGCCGATCTCGCCACAGCCGACGATCCCGATGCCGCAACGGCGCCAATCCAGATCGCGTTCCAGCGCCAGGGTCGCCAAGGCGCTGAACACGTAATCCACCACGCCTTCGGCGTTGCAGCCGCGCGCCCAGCCCAACCCGATGCCGTGCTGTTGCAGATAATCGGTGTCGATGTGGTCGATGCCGCTGGTGGCGGTGGCCACGAAACGACAGGGAGACTCCGCAAGCAGGTCGGCATCGACGCGCGTTACCGAACGCACCAGCAGCACGTCGACGTCGCGCAGCATGGCGCGGTCGATGCGGCGCCCAGGGCACAGGGTGAGCCGGCCGTAGGTGCCGAAGTAGTGGGATGCCAGGGTGATGTTTTCATCGGCCAGGATGTGCATGGCAGGGTTCGTCACTCGCGCTTCTTGCGAATGCGATAGCGATAGCTGCGGTCGGCAAGCGCTTCGCTGAGCAGCAGCTCATGGCCGAGAAAGGTGCAGAACTTGGGCACGTCGCGCTGCGTGGAAGGATCGGTGGCGCGCATTTCCAGCACGTCACCGGCGGCGATTTCGCGGATCTTCTTGTGCAGCAGCATCACCGGCTCGGGGCAGAACAGCCCGCAGGTATCCAGGAGATGATCGGCCGGGGCTTCGGCTGGCGACATGGTTACCACCGTGGGTGAAACGAAAGCGCTATTCTGGGCCAATCGATTCGATTTTCAAGCGGCAGCGTCGGGAACCACACTACCCCTTCGGCTGCGATCGAGCCCGGTTTGGCGATGCCGTGGAGCTCGAACCCGCGCGGTCTCTGGCGAGGAGTACGACCATGGAA
>DATMFX010000367.1:0-2963 GCA_035555995.1 Hyphomicrobiales bacterium
CTGGTCGGGCGTGTAGTTGTAGGTCCAGAACACGCGCCCCGTCTGGGGATCGAGCGCGATCACGTCGTTCGGCGGGCTGACGGTATACATGACGCCATCGACCACCAGCGGCGTGGCTTCGAATTTTTCCGAAGCGCCCCCGCGCGAGCGCACCTGCCAGATCCATTTGATTTCCAGATTGGCCACGTTGCTCTGCGTGATCTGGTCGAGCGTGGAATGGCGCTGCCCATCATAGGCGCCGTGATACAGGAGCCAGCTGCCCGGTTCGCTGTCGGCGTCCAGCAGCCGTTCGGGACTTACCTGCGCACACGCAAAGGCGGTGGGCAGGGAGGCAAGCGCCAGCAGCGCGAAAAATTTGTGCAATGTCATGGCGATTACTCCGCTTGCAGTGAAACGAGATAGGCAACGAGATCAGCGATTTCGTCCGTCGACAGCACGTCCAGCGAGGACGGCATCTGCGAGGGCAGGAAAGCCCAGGATTCCTGGTCGCGCTTGGGCAGGGAAACCAAACGTTCATCCAGCGTCAGCAGCTGGATGGAATGCGTGTCCTGGTTGAGCACCTTGCCGACCACGGCGGTGCCGTTTTTGCCCACCACCTGCATGAAGCGATCACCCTCGCGCACTTCCAGCTGCGGGTCGATCATGGCGTTTTCGAGCGAGGCCGGCGTGCGCTGGGCGCCGATGCCGGCGAGATCCGCATATACTCGGCTGCCGCCACCCTCCACGCCGTGGCAGTTGCTGCAGCCTGCCTTGCCGAAGAACAGCTCGGCGCCGTGGCTCGCATCGCCGATGCGGACGTCACGCGTGGCCTCCAGACCGGGCACCTGGGTGCGCATGGTGCGCAGATAGGCCACCAGCCCACGCAGGTCGCCATAGGCCAGTTGCGGGCGGGGAATCATCAAGGTGCCGGGAATGCCGGCGCGGATCAGCGCGATCAGGTCTTCGTCGGAGCTGGCGCGACGGAAGCGCCCGCTGCCCAGGTTGGCGCCCTCCACCGCATCGCCGTTGTCGCCGTGGCAGCCCAGGCAATTGGCCTGGTACAGGCCACGGCCATTCTCGATGTCGCTTGGCGCGTAGCTATGCTCCTGGGCCAACGCCGCCGGCGCGCCAAGCACCAGCAGCGTCGCCAGGACACAACATCCCCCACGATGATGCAGCCACCCCATGTCCCCTCTCCTGTTGTTATTGGAATCAGGCGGCAGAGACTAGTACAGACGCCAAACCGGCGCAACGCGCCTGACGCGCGCACCAAACCGGCGCATCGCCCCCCCATTCCCCTGCCTGAAATATGAAAAAAAACGTGAACTTTGCATATAACCGCTGGTTTACAAGCCGGTGACGTTCCTATACTGCCGCCACAAAAACATCAAAACACCAGAGGGAAATTGCTATGCGCTCGACACACAACCTGCTGCGGACCGCCGTGGCCACCGCCTTGCTCGGCGGTCTGGCCACGCCAGCCCTGGCACATCACGGCTTCGGCCTGTTCCAACTGAACATCAACAAGGAATGGTCCGGCACCCTGACCAAGATGAACCTGGTCAATCCGCACTCATACATGGAGCTGGAGGTCACCGGGGAAGATGGCCAACCGCTGCACATGCGCTGCGAAATGCGCGCGGCCACGCTGATCAAGCGTTCCGGCTGGTCGATCGACATGTTCGAGGTGGGCGCGCACGTGGAAATCGAGGGGCATCCGCACCGCGACGACCCCAGCGCCTGCTACATCGAAAACTTCACCATCGGTGAACGCACGATCAACCGCAACGATCAGTTCTCCACCAACACGCCGGTCGACACCTCGGATCGCCCGCAGCGCCTGGCCGACGGCCAACTCAACATCAGCGGCGACTGGGCCGTGGAACAACTGGTATTGACGGTACCGCCAAGCGGCGGCAACGGTTCCATGATTCCCAAGAGCCTCACCGCCGATTTCGCCAGCGGCAAACTGACCCTGGAACAGCTGCAGGCCATGCAGCCGCCGCGGCCCAACGTCGTCTACACGGAAAAAGGCCAGGAGGCCGCCGCCGCGTTCAACCGCAGCTCGCCCGAGGACAACCCCTGGTTCGCCTGCAAGCCCACCAGCATCATCCGTGACTGGACCGCCGACTGGCCGATCAACCAGTTCACGCAAAGCACCACGCCCGAAGGCGAAAAAGTACTCGACATCACCTATGGCCTCTACAACTTCAACCGCCGCGTGCACATCGATATGGATGAGCATCCCGCCAACGTCGAACCCAGCTACGCCGGCCACTCGATCGGTCATTGGGGAGGCGACACGCTGGTGGTCGATACCGTGGGCTTCGCCGAAGGCGTGCTGTCGCCCCCCACCCGCAACAGCGAGCAGTTGCACATTGTGGAACGCTTCTCGCTCGACCCCGCCACCATGGCGCTCAAGCGTGAATACACCGCCACCGATCCGGTGTACCTGACGGCGCCCTACGCCAGCTACGACGTCATGTATCTGTCGGACGTGGCGTTCGAAAAACAGGAGTGCAAGGAAATGACGCCCGAGTTCAGCCAGGATTGATCCTGCCCAGGGGGAGGATGGCGCGGCTCACGCGTCATTTCTCCCTTCGCCGGGCGCGCTCGAACAAACCCCATCCCTGATTCAATCGGCCGGCAGCAACAGGAAGCGGCCGGTCTCGACCTGTTCGGCCCGTATGTGGAATGACGTGCTGAGGGTGTCCAGCAGGCCGGCGACATCGCCCGACTTGAAATAGCCGCCCACCCGCACTTCGGCCAGTTCCTCGCTGGCCAGGGTGAAGCGCGTGTTCGTATAACGGCTGAATTCATCCAGCACGCGCCGCAGCGGTTCGCCTTCGAACACCAGTTCACCACGCTGCCAGGCCATCCGGTTGTCGATGTCCAGCGGCTCCAGCTGGCGTATCTGCAGCGGCTGGGCGGCGCTTTGCAGCAGCGCGGCCTGGCCTATTTCCAGGCTCGGCCCCGGCGGCAGC
>DATMFX010000368.1:0-6872 GCA_035555995.1 Hyphomicrobiales bacterium
ACGGCGCGGTCTTCGGCAAAGGCGATTTCGCGCGCCGCATCCTTCAGCGGCTGCAGGTCGGGATTGTCCGAACCGCGTTCGACGTCATCGAGCGTCTGGCGCGACAGCGTGAACGGCACGCGCAATTCCACCAGCGGCTGCACTTCATGCTGCGTCGCCCTGACGCCCTCGCCGGGCGCGTCGATCTGGCGCAGCCGGCCGGTGCCTACCGCGGCAAACGCCGTTCCCCGCGGCTCGGCCACGTCCACCACCCGCCGTGCGGCGAGATAGCGCTTCAGGGTGCGGGAGGCCTCTTCCTCGATCTGTTCCCAGGCGGCGGCCGATATCGGGGCAAGCTCACGATGCAGGTTGTTCATGCTGGGGTTCTCCTTTGAGTGAACCGATACCGAGCGAGCTGTCGCTCACGCTGGCGGCCGGTGCGGTGGCAATGGGGGATGGCGCGCCGTCCTGCGTCACCTCGTCCAGGAAGCCGGACGTGGGCACGAAAAACAGCGAACCGGTGATGGCGCGGCTGAAATCCAGCAGGCGGTCGTAGTTGCCCGGCGGGCGGCCGACGAACATGTTCTCCAGCATCCGCTCGATGCGGCTGGGCGACTTGGCGTAACCGATGAAATAGGTGCCGAACTCGCCCTTGCCCACCTCGCCGAACGGCATGTTGCAGCGCACGATGTCCAGCTCTTCGCCGTCTTCCTCGATCACGGTCAGCGCGTTGTGCGCCCAGGTGGGCTTGGTGGCGTCGTCCAGTTCGATGTTGTCCTGCTTGGTGCGGCCGATGATCTTTTCCTGCATTTCCACAGGCAAAGCGTTCCAGCCCGCCAGGTCATGCAGGTATTTCTGCACGATCACGTAGCTGCCGCCGGCAAAGGTGTTGTCTTCGTCGCCGATGAGGGTGGCGCGGGCCGCATCCGGCCCCGTGGGATTTTCGGAACCGTCCACGAAGCCGACCAGGTCGCGCGCATCGAAATAACGGAAACCATGCACTTCATCCACGACGCGCGCCGCGGCGCCAAGACGCGTGGTGATCTGCCGGGCGAGTTCGAAACAGAGGTCCATGCGCGTGGCACGGATGTGCAGCAGCAGGTCGCCCGGGGTGGCGACCGCATGGTGCACGCCCTGGATTTCCTTGAACGGGTGCAGTTCCCGGGGCCGGGGCGAACCGAACAGGCGATCCCAGGCGTCGGAACCGAAACCCACCACGCAGGACAGGCAGGCATCGACGTCGCGAAACCCGACCGAGCGCAGCAACCCGGAAAAATCCGCGCAGAACCCCCGCACGGCCTCCAGGGGCTGCGGCCCCTCTTCAATCGTCAGAACCAGAAACATGGCCGCTTGCGTCAGCGGCACGTCGATGGGCTGGGACATCACAGAAGGCAACGTTCTCTCCTTGCCGAACCGGTGGATCACCGGCAGTTTACCCTGTCGGGGGATTTACGCGTACAGATCGTAGTCGTCGGCGTCCTCGATGGTCACCGTGACGAGATCGCCCACTTCCAGATCCTCGGGATGCTGCAGATAGACCACGCCGTCGATTTCCGGCGCATCGGCCATCGAGCGGGCGATGGCGTGGTCCTCAAAAATTTCGTCCACCAACACTTCCATCTCCAGCCCGATCTTGTCGCGCAGGCGCTGCGAGCTGATCGCCTGCTGCACCGCCATGAAGCGTTCCCAGCGTTCCTGCTTGAGTTCCTCGGGCACGGCATCGGGCAACGCGTTGGCGCTGGCGCCATCGACGGCGGAGTACTTGAAGCAGCCGACGCGATCCAGCTGCGCTTCGTGCAGGAAATCCAGCAGCAGTTCGAAGTCCTGCTCGGTTTCGCCGGGAAAGCCGACGATGAAGGTGCTGCGCAGCGTCAACGAAGGCACGTCGCGGCGCCAGCTCTGGATGCGCGCCAGGGTGTCCTCGGCGGCGGCGGGACGTTTCATCGCTTTGAGAATGCGCGGGCTGGCGTGCTGGAACGGAATGTCCAGATACGGCAGGATGCGGCCGCCGGCCATCAGTGGCATCAGGTGGTCGACGTGCGGATAGGGATACACGTAGTGCAGGCGCACCCAGACGCCGAGGTCGGCCAACGCTTCGCACAGGCCCTGCATGTTGCCTTTCACCGGGCGGCCCTGCCAGAAACCGGTGCGGTATTTCAGGTCCACGCCGTAGGCGCTGGTGTCCTGCGAAATCACCAGCAGTTCTCGCACGCCTGCCTTCACCAACCCCTCGGCTTCGTCGAGCACCTTTCCGACCGGGCGGCTCACCAGATCACCACGCAGCGAGGGAATGATGCGGAACGAACAACGATGATTGCAGCCTTCGCTGATCTTCAGGTAGGCATAGTGGCGCGGGGTGAGCTTGATGCCCTGCGGCGGCACCAGATCGGTAAAGGGGTCGTGCCGGCCGGGCGGTTGTGGAATCACGTCATGCACGGCGCCCACCACGGCCTCATACGCCTGCGGCCCGGTAACGCTCAACACGCCCGGATGCACGCGAGTGATTTCCTCGGCATTCTTGCCCATGCAGCCGGTAACGATCACGCGGCCGTTTTCACGCAGCGCCTCGCCGATGGCGTCGAGCGATTCCTGCTTGGCGGAATCGATGAAGCCGCAGGTGTTGACCACCACCACGTCGGCATTCTCGTAGCTTGGCACGATGTCGTAGCCTTCGAGGCGCAGTTGGGTGAGGATGCGCTCGGAGTCCACCAATGCCTTCGGGCAACCGAGGGATACGAAACCGACTTTCTTGCTGTTGTTCATGGGGTTTACCGTGTTGCGCGCGGCCTCGTGCCACCCGCCAATGAAAAAAATTTCCCGGAGAAATTTTTCGCGCCGCCAGCGGCGGCGTCCCGCAGGGTGGCCGCCAGGGATGGCAGGCCACAAAAAATCAGGGCCGGTGCAAACCGACCCTGATTTTCAGGTATTGCCGAACGCTGTTACCGATCAGCTCAGGCTGGCCAGCATTTCCTTGCGGATGCTTTCCAGCTTCGCCGGCAGCGCGTCGCCGATACGGGTGAACAGCTTGCTCTGGTCCTCGAACTCACGCTTGCTGTTTTCCGCGTCGATGGCCATCAGCTCATCGAAGGTGGCCTTGTCGTAGGCCAGCCCGTTCCAGTTGATGTCCTCGTAATGCGGCACGGTGCCGAATACGGTGTGCTGTCCTTCCACCTGGCCGTTCACGCGCTTGACCACCCACTGCAGCACGCGCATGTTCTGGCCAAAGCCGGGCCACAGCCACTTGCCTTCCGGGCTCTTGCGGAACCAGTTGACGCGGAAGATCTGCGGCAGGTTCAGGCCTTTGTCGCCCATGCCCAGCCAGTGGTTCCAGTAGTCGCCCATGTTGTAGCCGCAGAACGGCAGCATGGCCATGGGGTCGCGGCGGATGGCGGCCTGGTTGTCCGCGGCCGCGGTGGCTTCGGAACCGAGGGTGGCGCCCATGTACACGCCGTGCGCCCAGTCATTGCTCTGGTAGACCAGCGGGAAGGTGGTGCTCAGGCGGCCGCCGAACAGGAATGCGCTGATCGGCACGCCTTTGGGATTTTCCCAGTCGGGATCCACGCTGGGGCACTGATGCACTGGCGAAGTGAAGCGGGCGTTGGGATGCGCGGCCGGGGTTTTGGATTCCGGCGTCCAGTCGTTGCCGCGCCAGTCGATCAGGTGCGCCGGTTTGTCCTTGGTCATGCCTTCCCACCACACGTCGCCGTCGTCGGTCAGCGCCACGTTGGTGAAGATGGTGTTCTTCTCCATGGTGCGCATGGCGGAGGGGTTGGATTCCATCGAGGTGCCGGGCGCCACGCCGAAGAAGCCGGCTTCCGGATTGATGGCATACAGGCGGCCGTCGGCGCCGGGCTTGATCCAGGCGATGTCGTCGCCCACGGTCCACACCTTCCAGCCTTCGAAACCGGTGGGCGGAATCAGCATGGCCAGGTTGGTCTTGCCGCAGGCGCTCGGGAAGGCGCCGGCCACGTAGGTTTTGTTGCCCTGCGGGTCTTCCACGCCCACGATCATCATGTGCTCGGCCAGCCAGCCTTCGTCGCGCGCCATCACCGAGGCGATGCGCAGTGCCACGCACTTCTTGCCGAGCAGCGCGTTGCCGCCGTAGCCGGAACCGTAGGAAATGATTTCGCGGGCTTCGGGGAAATGCACGATGTAGCGGTTTTCAGGATCGCAGGGCCAGGGCACGTCATTCTGGCCGGCGGCGAGCGGCGCGCCGATCGAGTGCACGCAGCGGATGAATTTGTTGTCGTCGATCAGTTTCAGCACCTTGTCGCCGATGCGGGCCATGATGCGCATGCTCACCACCACGTAGGGCGAATCGGTGAGCTGCACGCCCATCTGCGCGATGTCGGAGCCCAGCGGGCCCATGCTGAAGGGAATCACGTACAGGGTGCGGCCCGCCATGCAGCCGCGCAAGAGGCCCTTGAGGCGCTCGCGCATCGCTGCCGGTTCTTCCCAGTTGTTGGTGGCGCCCGCCTGTTCCTTGGTGGCGCTGCAGATGAAGGTGCGGTCTTCCACACGCGCTACGTCGCGCGGATCGGAACGCGCCAGGAACGAGCCGGGACGCAGTTTTTCGTTGAGCTTGGTAAAGGTTCCGGCCTGTACCAGTTCCTCACAAAGACGGTCGTACTCCTGCTGACTGCCGTCGCACCAATGAATGGATTTGGGCTGACAGAGATCGGCAATTTCTTTTACCCAGGCGGCAAGATTCGGTTTGTTTGCTTGCTCTTTGTGAGAGTCCATAGTTACTAAACACTCCGGAAACGGAGGACGGCAACGCCCTCTAGGTTGTGGTTTCTACAGTCGTCTGCCGGAAACGCTCGGCAGGGAGAGTCGGCCAACGACAGCGGAACAAGATGAGCCCCGTATTCTAGTACGCTTGAGAATAATTTTCGACTGGGGTAGGACAGCCATCTTGAGCACTACGGCACGGATTGGGCCGAAACCGCGAGCAATCAAGCCTGTGGCCGCGGATTTGCACAGAGTTTCCACTTTCGGCCCCTTGCCACAAATGCTAAAGTGCCTCCCTTTTTTTACCCCCGGAAACAAGCCCATGAGCAGCTACAAAATCGCCCTTCTCGACGGCGACGGCATCGGTCCCGAAATCATGGCGGAGGCCGTCAAGATTCTAAACCTGGTGGCCGAGCGCAACCCGGTGAACTTCGAGCTGACCCACACGCCGTTCGGCGCTTCGGCCTGGTTCGAATGCGGCAGCGCTTTCCCCGACAGCTCCAAGGCGGTGTGCGATGCCGCCCACGCCATCCTCAAGGGGCCGATCGGGCTCAACCACGAGGAATCCAAGAAAATTCCGGTGGACCAGCAGCCCGAGCGCGGGGCGCTTCTGCCCATGCGCCGCCGCTACAACACCTACGCCAACTTCCGTCCCGTGTACCTGCCCAAGGCGCTGGCGCACTTTTCGCCGCTCAAGCCGGAGATCATCGGTGAGGGCATCGACATCATGATCATCCGCGAGCTGGTCGGGGGGCTGTACTTCGGCAAGAAGGAAACCGGCATCAATGCGGCCGGCAAGCGCTACGTGGCGGAAGTGCTGGAATACGACGAGGATCAGATCCGCAACATCATCAAGGTGGCCTTCGCCACCGCGCAGAAGCGCAAGAAGCTGCTACACAACATCCATAAGTCCAACGTGCTCAAATCCAGCGTGCTGTGGAACGAGATCGTCGAGGAAGAAAAGGCCAACTATCCCGACGTGAAGGTGGAACACATCCTGGTGGATGCGGCCGCCACCTATCTGTGCCTGAGACCCGGCATGTTCGATGTGATGGTGATGGAGAACATGTTCGGCGACATCCTGTCCGACCAGGGCGGCGGCATCCTCGGTTCGCTGGGGCTGATGCCTTCGGCGTGCATGGGGCCGGAAAAGGCCTACTACGAGCCGTCGCATGGCTCGGCACCGGACATCGCCGGCAAGAACATCGCCAATCCCTATTCGATGATCGGGTCGGTGGCGATGATGCTGGAAATGAGCTTCGACATGCGCCAGGAAGCCACCAACCTGTGGCAGGCCATGCAGAGCGTATTTGCTGCCGGCTACTCCACGCCCGACCTGTCCAAACCCGGCAGCGGTGTGAAAATGATCAGCACCAGCGAATTCGGCGACCGCGTGGCCGAGGCGCTGGCATCAATGCCGGTATAAGGTAACGTCGACTGAGGGGTGTTGGTGGGCAGTCGGTACGCTTCCCGGTCTCTCCACTTCCGCCCCGTTGGGCGCAAGAGCGGCGCTGCGGAACTCGCCGCTGCGCGGCTCAAACAGTCCTCGCTTCATCCGCTCTTGCGCCCAACGGGAAGACGCTCCAACGTGGAGAGACCGGGAAGCGTACCGACTGCCTTTCAGCATTTGCTGAGCCGTCAGGAGAACAATTAAGGTTTGCTTCGATATCAGACGCGGATCGTCAGCCCCAGGTCAGCGGGCAAGCGTGGCGAGTGACAACTCGAAGACGAACCAGAGCCCTCCCATGACGGCCAGTTGCGCGGTCACATCGGGCGGCGCCACGAACGTCACCACCACAGCCAGCCCGAATATGGCCTGCAGCCGCTTCGCCGCCAATGTTTCCATGAAACTTTTCCGCGGTGCTTCGGCCACCAGCAATGCCTCGATGGGAATCGCAAACACGGACGCCAGCGCCGCTACCGACTCATGCGATGCCGCCCCACTCTTCTCTATCCGCTGAATCGTCCGCAAACCCAGCCCGGTGATCCCGGCCAGATGCTCCTGACTCCAGGCCTTGCGCATGCGCTCGTCACGAATGCGCTTTGAATCGATCTTCATGTCCACCCTCATACTCCTCTTTGGTTGTCGAATCCGGCAACCTTAGAAGGAAATCGCGCAACGGGCGCCGGCGCGAACCCGCCATTCATGCGCCATTTTCATG
>DATMFX010000369.1:0-3242 GCA_035555995.1 Hyphomicrobiales bacterium
GATGCAGCTGGTCCCAGGCGATAACCGCCTGCAGACAATGTTCGCGCTGCTCCGCCGTCAGCCGCTCGCCACCGGGCCAGCGCCCAAGCTCCACCGCCGTCTTGAGCGCGGCGTGCAACTCGGGGCTCATGCTGGCCACCAGCGTCTTCCAGTCGGTGGGCTTGTGCGGCAGGTCTGGCAGGGGCTGGAATTCGGCTTCGGACATCGTGGACTTCCTACTGAAACTAAACGCGCACGGCGCGGCGGATACGGCTGACGGTGGCAAGCAGCGCGCCGAACAGCACGCCGGCGAAAAAGCCGCCCATGTGCGCGGCGTTGGCGATCATGCTCAACCCCAAAGCTGTCATCAGCACCAGCGACAGCAACATGAAAAAGATCAGGGCGCGCGGCAGCGCCAGGCCATGGCGCGGATCGAACAGCTGCCACATCCAGATATAGGCAAACAGGCCATAGACAACCCCCGACATGCCGCCGAAATTGTTGCCGCCGCCCCACAGGTACTGCACCGTGTTGGACACCAGCGCCAGCGCCACGATCAACGCGCCGAAGGCCAGCGTGGACTGGCGCCGCTCGATCTGCCGCCCCAGTTCCCACAGCCACAGCATGTTGAAGGCCAGGTGCAGCAGTCCGCCGTGCAGCAGGATGGGCGAAATCATGTTGCCCAGGGTGCGCAGGTCGAAATTCTCCAGCACCCGGTTGAGGATGATGCGGCGCGTGCCGTAGCTGAAATCGGGATACAGCAGATCGAAGGTCAACTGGTTGGGCGGTATCAGCGGCGCCAGGTAGAGCAGCGCGCAGCACGCCACGATGAGCAGCAGCGTGAGCGGCGCCTGGCGCAGCGCGCCCTGCACGCCGCCAAGCAGTTCGCCCTTGCCGGTGAAGCCCAGGAACATGGCCGAATCCTGCTCGCTTGGCGTGATTTCACCGCGCTGCCAGCTTTGGTACAGCGCCAATGCCTGCGGCACCTCATCGGCCTTGGCCACCGCCAGCAGCTGCACCTTGACCCCGTCGGGGCGAAAGATGCGATGGGCGATGCGCCGTTGCCAGAGAAGGCGACTGTAGGGGCCGAGATCGGTGTCGAGCGTCGCTTCGAAAACGCGATACATGACCGCTCAGTCCCGTACCGGGCGATGCGACCAGCCGAGCTTGCTGCGGCAGGTGGCGTAGTAGTCGTAGTCTTCGGGATGCAGCAGCTTGAGCTCGCGCGGCTTGCGGCGGATCAACAGTTCATCGCCCACCTGCGTGGTGTATTCCACCGAGCCGTCGCAGCTTACCTGCGGCGTATTGTTGTTGTGGCGCTGTCCCACCACGATGCGGATCTCGTTGTGACTGTCCACCACGATGGGCCGCGAGCTGAGGCTGTGCGGATACATGGGCACCAGCACCAGGGCGTCGAGCCCCGGATGCATGATGGGGCCGCCGGCGGACATGGAATAGGCGGTGGAACCGGTGGGCGTGGCCACGATCAGGCCGTCGGAGGCCTGGTTGTAGACGAACTGGCGATCGATGTAGAGCGCGAACTCGATCATCTGCGCCGCGATCCCCGGATGCAGCACCACGTCGTTCATGGCCGAGCCGATGAAACGCCGGCCTTCGGGCCGCACGATGGTCACGTCCAGCAGAAAGCGCTCTTCCACCTTGTAGTGGCCTGCCAGTATCTGGCCCAGCCCCTGCTCGATCTCGTCGGGCAGAATGTCGGTGAGAAAACCCAACCGCCCGCGGTTGATCCCCACCACCGGCACGCTCTGTTCCGCCAGCACCGTGGCCGCCTTGAGCATGCTGCCGTCGCCGCCCACCACGATCACCAGGTCGCACACCTGGCCGATGCGCTCGCGCGTGGACACCTGGTAGGAATGGGAAGGCAGCAGCGCGGAAACATTGTCGTCCACCACGATGCTCACCCCGCCCCGGCTCCGCAGGTAGTCGGTGAGGGTAATGAGCGTATCGACGATGTCGCGGTTGTCCCGTCTGCTGATGATGCCGATGGAAGAAAACTGCATGTGCTGCCCTGCCGGAAAAGCCGGCAGTATAGCACGCGGCGTGCTGGGGCCAGGTCAGTGGCGGCGGCGCAAAAAGTCGGCCACCAGGTCGGGGAAATCGGTGAATACGCCGTCCACGTCGAGCGTTTCCAGGAAGAGCTGCAGCATGCCGTCGAAATCGCCCACCGTGGGTGGCAGCTGCTCCGCTTCGCGGCGAAAGGTGTACGGATGCACCACCAGTCCGGCGGCATGCGCCTCGCGCACCCAGCGCAGGCGCGGCTGCAGGGCGCCCGCATCGTCCTGGTCCAGCAGCATGTTCCAGGCCGGCCCCACGCCGTCGACCACCCGCGCCAGCCGCTCGAAGCCGGCGGCCTCGTGCATCCAGGTGTAATCGTAGGGACGCCAGACGCCGTCCTCGCCGAGCTCCCAGGTTTCCTGCCAGGCGTTGTCCGCGATCAGCTGCACCAGTTTCAGCTGCATGCCGAATTCCGGCAGCAGCGACTCGTGTACGCGCACCAGTTCCGGGTGGTCGAAGCTTTGCAGGAACAGCGCGTCGTCGCGGCTGCCGTAACCGTAACGTTGCAGCACCTCCAGCACCGCGCGGCTCAAATCCTTGCCTTCCTGCCGGTGGAACCACGGCGACTTCAGTTCGGGATAAATTCCGATGCGGCGACCCGTGCTGTGTTCCAGCCCCTGGATCAGTTCCAGCTCTTGTTCCAGGGTATGCAGGCGAAAGGTGCCGAGGGTGGGCGGAAAGCGCGCGGGATAGATTGCCTGTTCGCCGGCATCCGTCACCTGCGTGCCTTCATGCACGCGCAGGCGCAGCAGTTCCTCGAGCGCGAAGTCGATGACGTAATAGTGGCCATCGGCGCGTTGGCGCTGGGGAAACACGCTGGCCACGTCCGTCATGCGTTCGAGCGTCAGGTCGTGGAACACCACCAGGCGATCGTCGCGCGTCAGCACCAGGTCCTGTTCGAGGTAGTCGGCGCCCAGGCCGACGGCAAGCGCCTTGGCCTCCAGCGTGTGTTCGGGCAGGTAGCCGCTGGCGCCGCGATGGGCCACGATCAGTTTGGTGGGTGGTGGCGGCGAATCGAGAGGTTCCTGCGCCATGGCGGAAAATCCAAGCAGCAGGCCAAACAAGGCGAGACGGCATTGCAGCGTAATGGTTTGCATGGCGCCACCCTAACACCGCCGCGTTAGGGTTGGGTAAAGACGCCGCCCGGCAAGGCCCTAGTTGAGTACGCGGTAACCGCGCCCGACCAG
>DATMFX010000370.1:0-3621 GCA_035555995.1 Hyphomicrobiales bacterium
AGGACGCTCGCCATGATCCATGTCTATACCCACGACAGCTGCCTGCAGCACGACCCCGGCACCTCGCATCCCGAAAGCCCGGGGCGCCTGCACAGCATCATCGATGCGCTGTCACTCCCCGCCATACACGCCCAATTGCACTGGCAGCAGGCGCAGGAAGCCACGCCGGAGCAGGTGTTGCTGGCCCATACCCGTGAACATTACGACACCGTGGTGGCCCTGGCGCCCGCCCAGGGACGCCGCGCGCTCGATCCCGATACGGTGATGTCGCCCGCTTCGCTGCAGGCGGCCCTGTGTGCGGTGGGCGCCGCCTGCCAGGGCGTCGATGCGCTGCTGACCGGCAGTGCGCAGGAAGTATTCTGCCTGACCCGCCCGCCGGGTCATCACGCCACGCCCGATCGCGCCATGGGGTTTTGCCTGTTCAACCAGGTGGCGGTGGCGGCATTGCATGCACGGCACACGCACGGCCTCGAACGCGTGGCCGTGGTGGATTTCGACGTGCACCACGGCAACGGCACCCAGGACTGCCTGGAAGGCAAGGCAGGCCTGTTGTACGTGTCCACGCATCAAAGCCCGTACTACCCCGGCACCGGCACGATGGCGGACAACCGCGAGGGCAACCTCTTCAACCTGCCCCTGGGACAGGGCTGCGACGATGCCCGCTACCGCGATCTCTTCACGCGGGAAGTGCTGCCGGTGCTCGACGCCTTTGCGCCCCAGCTGGTGCTGGTGTCCGCTGGATTCGACGCGCATCGCGACGATCCGCTGGCCGGCCTGCGCCTGGAAACCGCCACCTACGCGTGGCTGGGGGAGCAATTGCGCGCACTGGCCCGGCGGCACGCCGAGGGCCGGCTGCTGTCGGTGCTGGAAGGCGGCTACAACCTCAGCGTGCTTGGCAGCTGCGTGGCAGCGTATTTGACCGGGACGTCCTGAACCGTAAGGGCGTCCCTACGGCGTCAGCCTGATCACCTCGCCGGCAAACTGCCGTCCCCCGTCCGGGTCGTTCTCGGAGTCGGTCAGCACGTAGAGCGCGCCGTCGGCCCCTTGCGCAAGCGCGCGGATGCGGCGGTCGTTGTCGGCGAGCAGATGTTCCTCGGCCACCACCTTGGTGTCGTCAAGCACCAGGCGCACCAGAAACTTGCCTTGTGTGGGACTCATGGTGCCCAGGAACAGGTTGCCCTGCCAGTCGGGGAACAGCGAGCCGGTATAGAACAGCAGGCCGGAAGGCGCCACCGAGGGATACCAGTAATAACGCGGTTCCTCGATGCCGTAGAGCGAGCTGTAGCCGATGCGGCTGCCATCGTAGTTCTTGCCATAGGTGACCAACGGCCAGCCATAGTTGGCGCCGGGGGTGAGGCGGTTCACTTCGTCGCCGCCCATCGGGCCATGTTCGATTTCCCAGACGTCGCCGGTGAGCGGATGCAGCGCCAGACCGTCGGGATCGCGGTGGCCCACCGTGTACAGCGCCGGTTCGACGCCGGGCCGATTGACGAACGGATTGTCGGCGGGAATGCTGCCATCGGCATTGAAGCGCAGCACCTTGCCGCGCGGCGACTTGATGTTCTGCGCCAGCGGCCGCTGCTCCCTGATCGCCAGGTCGAAGGCCATGGTGGACACGTACAGCGTGCCATCGGGTGCCGAGAGCAGACGGCGCCCCCATACTTCAGCGATTGTCTGCACGTTTTCCAGACGCGTGAAATCCTCGCTCAGGCGCGCGCTGGCGAGCCGTTCCAGCTGAAACGGTTCGCCGCGTTCGAGGGCGCGGTTACGGTCTTCGGCGCTGCGCGGTCCGGCTTTCTGTCCCGGCGCGGGTGCCAGGTAGCTGAAGAACACCCGGCGATTGTTGGCAAAATCCGCATCCAGTACGAAATCGCCGATACCGCGTCCTCCCACCGACAGCAGTTCCGGCATGCCGGCAAGCGGTTCGGAAAGCTGCCCTTCCGCGCTCAGGATGCGCACCCTGCCCTCGCCTTCGGCCACCAGCAGGACGCCATCGGGCAGCGCCACCAGCGAACGCGGCGATTCGAAACCGGACGCGATCACCTGCTGCTGCACCTTGGATACAGCGGCGGGCGCGGGCGCTTGGGTCTGCCCCATGAACGCGGGAACGGGCGGGTCGGCCAAGGGGTCGACCGGCGGCGCGGCGGCAGCCAGCAGCGAAAGCGGCATGAACAGACAAACGTGGAGCGCGAGGCGGCTCCCCCAGGTGTGGATTACAGGCATAAAGTTCTCCCTCAGATTTCTTTTACGCGTGTGGCGGAAATCCTTCGAACGTGGGCACCCCCTCGGGAATGTGATGGAACGCCTGTTTTTCGGCGGTCCAGATGATGTGATCGGGCTTGTCGTAGAGTTCGGGCCGATCCAACGTTCCCACTTTCACGATCAGGATACCCGGCGCACCGGGGGACGCCGTCAGCACGTGGGTACCGCAATTGGCGCAGAAATGACGGGCAACGGGATTGTCCAGGTCGGAACGCTTGTACAGCGCGGGCGACCCCTTGGTGTAGTGGAAGCCCTGCTCCGGCAACGCCACCACGATGTTGGGACCGCCGCCGGAAATGTACTGGCATTCGCGGCAAAGGCACTGCCCCTTGAATACGATGTGTTCCGGTGCGCTGTAGCGCAGTTCACCACAATAGCAGCCGCCTTCGATCGCCATATCATGCTCCTCCGGTAAGTAATCATGCCAATGTACGCGGCGCCCGTTCCCGCCGGCGCAGCCTTCCGAGCCTAAGCCGCGCCCGCGTGCAATTCAAGCCGGGGACTCATGATGTTTGACTCATATCCACCCCCATGGGAATAATCGGCCCGGGTCCACACGAGAGGAAGCCGGCATGAGCGATCCCCAACCCCACGCCACCCCGACGGGCGAGGCGCTGACGCGGCGCAGAGTGCTGCAGAGTTCCGTGGCACTGAGCACCCTGGCAGCCGCCAATCTGCCGTTCTGGGCACAACTTGCCCTGGGCGCCGAGGAGGAGCTGGTGCCCTTCACCGACATGCCGGACGGTTTCATGGCGCCGCCGGTCACCCCCGGCGCCATCCACTACCTGGACACCCGCGGCATCGACCGCTTCTACACGCCAAACGACGATTTCTACATCATCCAGCATTACAACCAGCCGGAAGTGGCGGCGGCCGACTATAAATTGACGATCACCGGTTTGGTGGAGCGTCCCCTGGAATTCACACTTGCCCAGTTGCAGGCGCGCCCGCGGGTGGAACTGGACGCCGGCTTCGAGTGCGGCGGCAACAGCGCCAATCTGTATCAGGGGCTGATCGGCAATGCGCGCTGGGCCGGCTGCTCGCTGCGCGAGCTGTTGCTGGAAGCCGGGGTGCAGCCGGAAGGCATCGAGGTGGTGTTCTACGGCCACGACAGGGGCATGGAAACCATCCGTGACCAGAACGTGGAACAATCGTTCGGCCGCAGCCTGCACATCGACGACGCGCTGCAACCGGAACCGCTGCTGGTCTGGGAAATGAACGGCGAGCCGTTGCCGCATTATCACGGCGCGCCGCTGCGGCTGATCGTGCCGGGCTGGTACGGGGTGGCCAACGTGAAATGGCTGTCGCAGATCCACGTGCAGGATCGCCGCTTCATGGGACGGTTCCAGGCGCGGGACT
>DATMFX010000371.1:0-4840 GCA_035555995.1 Hyphomicrobiales bacterium
GGGTAAACGCCGGTTCCGTGCCGCCTTGCTGTGGCGGCTGGTGCCAGAGCGTCTGGCCGTGGCTGCCGATGGCGGCGACCTGCGTGGGTTTCAGGCGGCGTTTGGCAAGCAGTTGCAGCACGGCGTCGGCAAAGTGCTGGCCTACGGCCACGTCGGCATTACCGAGCTGGACCAGGTCGAGCCCTTGGTTGGCGCACAGTGCCAACAGGGTGTCGCGCAGTGGGGGAGGGAGCGGTGCGCAGTGGTAGTCGAGCACGCGCATTTCCTGCTGCAGATCCACCAGCGCGCAGTCGATGCCGTCCATGCTGGTGCCGGAAATGAGCCCGATATAGAGGCTGGGGGTCATTCTCCCGTGCCGGCGCTCTGGAACAAGGCCAGGCGCACGGTGGAGGATTGGCCGCTCAGGCTGGCAAGCAGCGGTTGCACCTGCTCCTTGAAGCGGGTCAGTTCGCTCGGGTCGAGCGCTACCTGCTGGGGCAGCTGTTCATGGATGCGGCGCGAATCGCGATGCACGCCGTCCATCAGGAATTCATAGTGCAGGTGGGGGCCGGTGGCGCTGCCGGTGGCGCCCACGTAGCCGATCACCTGGCCCTGCTTGACGCGCACGCCAGGCTTGATGCCCTTGCCGTAGTCGTTCAGGTGCGCGTACTTGGTTTCGAAGCGGTCGTCGTGCTTGATCACCACCAGTTTGCCGAAGGAACCGTTGCGGCTGGCGAAGGTGATGCGGCCGTCCGCGGTGGCCACCACCGGCGTGCCGCGCGGCGCGGCATAGTCGGTGCCCTTGTGGGCGCGGATGGTGTTCAGGATGGGATGCTTGCGCGCCAGGCTGAAGTTGTCGCTGATGCGGGTGAAGTCCACCGGGTTGAGCAGGAAGGCCTTGCGCATGCTCTCGCCCTGCGGGCTGTAGAAGCCGCTCTCGCCCAGGCTGTTCTCGTAGCGCAGGGCGATGTGGGTGTTGCCGCCGCTGGCGTACTCGGCGGCCAGGATGCGCCCCTGGCCCACGTACTGGTCGTCCAGGTACAGCTCTTCGTACAACAGGCCAAAGCTGTCGCCCGTCTTGGTGTCCTGGATGAAGTCCACCACGCCGTTGAAGATGAAGGCCAGGTCCATCGCCAGCGAGGCGCTGATGTCGTTGCGGCGCGCAGCCAGGAACAGGGAGTCGTCGATGACCGCCTCGCGCCAGATCTGGCGCACTTCCGGTTCCTTGAGCAGGTGTTCCATGTCATAGCCGCCGTCGTCGCGGCGGGTGAGCAGCCAGCTTTCGAGCGGGGTTTTCACCAGTTCCAGATTCTGCAGCGTGCCGGTGGCGTCCAGGCCGAACGCCAGGTTGTCGCCGGGGAACAGGTTGGACAGCACGCGCGTCTGTTCCTTTTCATTGGTTACAGCAGCCACTTGCTGCGGACCGAGCCCGGCGCGGCGGAACACCAGCGACAGGCTGTCGCCCGGTTTCACTTCCAGCCACTGGCGCGAATCGGCACCCGCGGTGTCTTCCGCTTCCAGGGATTGTGGCAGCGGCGCCACGTAGTCATGCGGCAGGGGCGGACCGAGCGTCAGGAGGGCGGCGGGCAGGTTCTGGCTGCTCTTGGCTTCGGGGAAGAACACGAGCGCGAGCAGCACGAGGCAAAGCGCGGCCAGCGCCCATTGATGCGGCTGCGGCAAATGCCGGTCGAGATGGTGTTTGCTGAGGTGGAACAGGGGCATGTACGGGCAGTGTGCGAAACGTGAAAAATGGCCGGATTGTAACAGAAGGTAAACGGCTGGCTAGCCGCTTTGTGAAATTTATGTGCATGGCCCTTCTCCAGGGGGCGCATGGAATCTTGGGGGCGCTTTTAGTAAAGTGCCGGCTCTTTGCCACAGCGCGTTTTTGGAAGTTCCATGTCTCAACCAACGGGGTCGCAACAACCCGACAACATCGTCCGGATACTGCGCGAGCGCGGTCTGGTGGTGCAGGTTTCGGCCGAGGCCGAACTCGATGAACATCTGACCAGCGGCTGCCGCACCGTCTACTGCGGTTTCGACCCCACCGCCGAAAGCCTGCACATCGGCTCCCTGGTACCGCTGCTGGCCCTGCGCCGCGTGCAGCTGGCGGGCCATCGCCCGATCGCCCTGGCCGGTGGCGCCACCGGCATGATCGGCGACCCCAGCTTCAAGGCCAGGGAGCGCAAGCTCAATTCCGCCGAGGTTACCGGCGAATGGGCGGAGAAGATCAAGGGCCAGCTGGAGCGTTTCATCGACTTCGACTGCGGCACGAACGCCGCCGTGGTGGTCAACAACCTGGATTGGACCGCCAACCTGGACGTGCTCACCTTCCTGCGCGACATCGGCAAGCACTTCTCCGTGAACGCCATGATCCAGAAGGACAGCGTGCGCCAGCGCATCGAACGCGAGGGCGAGGGCATCTCCTTCACCGAATTCACCTACATGATCCTGCAGTCCATGGATTTCGCGGTGCTGAACCGCGACTACGACTGCACCCTGCAGATCGGCGGCAGCGACCAGTGGGGCAACATCACCGCCGGTATCGACCTGACGCGCCGTCTCAATCAACAGCAGGTGTTCGGCCTGACCATGCCGCTGGTGACCAAGGCCGACGGCAGCAAGTTCGGCAAGACCGAAGAGGGCACCATCTGGCTGGATGCCGCCAAAACCTCCTGCTATGCCTTCTACCAGTTCTGGATCAATACCGCCGATGCAGACGTCTACCGGTTTCTGTTGTACTTTACCTTTCTGTCGCCGGCCGAGATCGATGCCATTGCCGAGCGCGACAAGGCCGCCACCGGCAAGCCCGAGGCCCAGGGCATCCTGGCGCGCGAAGTGACCCGCCTGGTGCATGGTGAAGACGGCTTGGAGGCCGCCCAGCGCATCACCGAGGCGCTGTTCAGCGGCGACGTCAGCCAGCTGACCGAGCCGGACTTCGCCCAACTGGCACTCGACGGACTGCCTACCACCCCCGCCTCCGCGGCGCTTGGCGTGGTGCAGGCGCTGGTGGACAGCGGGCTTGCCAGTTCCAACAAGATGGCGCGCGAGTTCATCGGCAATGGCGCGGTGAGCCTGAATGGCATGAAGGTGAGCGACCCGGCGGCGCAGCTCACTATCGAGGCGGCACGTTTCGGCCGCTACTACCTGTTGCGCCGGGGCAAGAAGCAATTCCATCTGTTGGTTGCCGGATGATGTTTTCATGGAATTCAAGGATTACTACGCGGTACTCGGGGTAAAGGCTGAGGCCTCCGCGGACGAGATCAAGAAAGCCTACAAGCGCCTGGCACGGCGCTATCACCCCGATGTCAGCAAGGAAGCCGATGCGGAACGCAAGTTCAAGGAACTGGGCGAAGCCTACGAGGTGCTCAGGGATTCCGAAAAACGCGCCGAGTACGATCAACTGCGGCGCTTCGGTGCGCGCGGCCGCGACAATCAATTCACTCCTCCTCCAGGCTGGCAGGGCGCAGGCGCCAGCGGCGGCCACATGGGTGACGATACGGATTTCAGCGATTTCTTCGAAGCCTTTTTCGGCCATCGCGGCGGCGCGCAGCAGGGCGGCGCCCGGCATGGCTTCGGCGAGAGCTTGCGTGTGCGCGGCGAAGATGTGCAGGCCGAGCTGTCGCTGCTGCTGGAAGAGGCCTATAACGGCAGCGAACAGATTCTACAACTGCGCGTTCCAGAAGCCGATGCGCAGGGCCTGCTGCGTTATCGCCAGCGCAAGCTCAAGGTGAAGGTGCCGGCCGGCACCACCGACGGCGCCGTGCTGCGCATGAAAGGGCAGGGCGGCCCCGGCATCGGCGGCGCGCCCGCCGGCGACCTGCTGGTGACCATCCGGCTGGCACCGCATCCTGTCTATACGGTAGACGGCAAGGACCTGTCGCTGGTGGTGCCCGTATTGCCCTGGGAGGCGGCGCTTGGCGCCAAGGTGGTGGTGCCCTCGCTCAAGGGACGCACGCGCGTGAGCGTGCCGGCGGGCAGCCAGAGCGGCCAGCGGCTGCGGTTGGCGGGGCAGGGGCTGCCTGGCAATCCACCGGGCGACTATTATGTAGTGCTCAAGGTGGTGATGCCCGAGCGCAACAGCGAACAGGACCTGGCGCTCTACCGGCAACTGGCAGGCAACCATGAAACCTCGGGGGCAGCCGACCCGCGCCATTGGGAGGGTTTGTAATGACCGATCTCATCGTCGAAACGTCCGAAGACGGCCTGTACACCCTGGTGGAGCTGCGCGAAGGCTGCCGCCTGCAGGAAAGCTTCATCGTTTCCTGCGTCGAGCTTGGCGTGGTGGAAGTGCGCGGCAGGGCGCCCACCGAATGGCGCTTTTCCAACCAGAGCCGTCTGCAATTGCTGCGCGCCTGGCGCCTGCATCACGATCTCGAACTGCAGCTTGCCGCGCTGCCGCTGGTTCTGGAACTGTTGGACGAGATCGGCACGCTGCGCAGCGAGACCGAACTGCTGCGGCTGCGCCTGGCGCACTGGGAACGCTGAAAAGAACCGATCTGTGCGGTTCGGTTTAGTAAAGCGTTCTGGCAGGAGGCTTTGTGCAAACAAAGAGGAAACTTGCGTTCCAGCATCGCCTGAATGTTTGCGCCCCAAGACGAATGAAATGAGCTAAAGGTATTCTTCACCGCTTTACGCTCGAGAACCTGCCCATGCCCCGCCTCGTTCCACCCCTGGCGCGCCGTCTTCTGGCGCCGCTGCTGTGTTGCCTGTTCCTGCCTGTCGCGTTCGCGGCGGATAACGCCAATGTCAACGGCACCACCGGCGGCAAGCAAGTGGGGTTGCGAATGCTGACCGAACGTCCGCGTATCGACGGCCTGCTGGACGAGGCGGTCTGGGAGCAGGCGGCGGTGGTCACCGATTT
>DATMFX010000372.1:0-6265 GCA_035555995.1 Hyphomicrobiales bacterium
CACCGCGCGCGAAGTGCTGCAATTGAAAACCCGCCAGCGCCTGCTCAACCGTTTTCTCGGGCAGGATTTCGGCCAGATCATCGGCCAATCCCCGGCGCTGCAAACCCTGCTGGCGCACGTCGAGAAGGTGGCAGCCACCGAAGCCAACGTGTTGATCCTGGGCGAGAACGGCACCGGCAAGGAACTGATCGCCCGCGCGCTGCACGCCCAGTCGCACCGCGCGGAACAACCGTTCGTCAACGTGGACCTCGGCGCCATCGCGCCCACGCTGTTCGAATCGGAATTGTTCGGCCATGCCAAGGGCGCCTTCACCGATGCGCACAGCGCGCGCTCGGGACGGTTTGAAATCGCCTCCGGTGGCACGCTGTTTCTCGACGAAATCGGCAACGTCGACATGCAGATGCAGGCCAAGCTGCTGGGCGTGCTGCAATCGCGCAGCCTGAGCCGGGTGGGTTCGGACAGGCCGGTGGCGGTGGACGTGCGCCTGATCTGCGCCACCAACATGCCCCTGTACGAAATGGTGGAGGGCTATCGTTTCCGGCAGGACCTGCTGTACCGCATCAATACCGTCGAACTGCACGTGCCACCGCTGCGCGAACGGCTCAGCGACATTCCCTTGCTCGCCGAGCACTTCATTGCGCTGTTCAGCCGCAAGTACAACAAACCGATGCATGGCATCAGCCGCGAGGCGCTACGCAAGCTGCGGGACTATGCCTGGCCGGGCAACGTGCGCGAATTGCAGCATGCGGTGGAGCGCGCGCTGATCATGAGCGAGCACGGCGAACTGCAGGCCGGGGATTTCGTGCTTGCCAGCAAGCGGGTAGGGCAGCGCGAAAGCGTGAACCTGAATCTGGAAGCCGTGGAAAAGGACACGATCCAGAAAGCGCTGGTCAAGCACCAGAACAACCTGAGCCGGGCCGCCGCGGAGCTTGGCCTGGGCCGCGCCACGCTCTACCGCAAGATGAGCAAATATGGCATTCACTAACTTCAGGCTCAATGTCGTGTTGCGGGTGCTGGCCCTGCTCGGCAACGTGGTCGTACTGGTGTGGGGCGTGTTGCGGACCGACTGGCAGGTGACTCTGGTGGTGAGTGCGGTGCTGCTGGTGTTGCAGGTCGTGGAGCTGGTGTATTACCTCGAAACCACCAGCCGCCAGTTGACCGCTTTTTTCGATTCCATTGCCGCGCGTGATTTTTCCGTGCGCTACCAGATGGGCGGTAAGGGCCAATCCTTCGACCTGCTGGGCAGGGCCTTCAACCGGATCACGCTCACGCTGCGCCAGCTCAATTCGGAGCGCGCCGCCCAGCACCAACTGCTGGAAGCGACGATCGAACACATCAGCATGGCGCTGCTGTGCATCGACGCGCAGGGCAGGATCATCCTGATGAACCAGTCGGCAAAACGCCTGTTCAATTTTCCCTACATCCACAACGCCTTCGCGCTCGCCAAGGTGGACGGCAAGCTGCCGGCGCTGGTACACGGCGCCGTGCCGGGCGAGAGCCAGCTGATCAGCCTGACGCTTGGCGGGCAGGCGCAGCCGTTGTCCATGTTCACCACCCGCTTCGAGCTGCTTGGCGACACCTATTCCCTGGTTTCCCTGCAGAACATCCGCGACGAGCTGGAATCGCAGGAGCTGGACGCCTGGCAAAAGCTGATCAAGGTGCTCACGCACGAAATCATGAATTCGGTGACGCCGATGGTGGCCTTGTCCACCGTGATCAAGCAGGCGCTGGTGGACGAGGGCGGTCAGCTCAGCACCGCCGGGCTGTCGAACGATCAGCAGGGGGACCTGGTGCGTTCGCTGGTGGCGATCGAGGCGCGCGGCAAGGGCCTGATGCACTTCGTGCGCTCGTACAACAGCCTGGCCAACGTGCCCCCGCCTTATTTCGTCGACGTGCCGGTGGCGGCGCTGCTGGAACGGATCACGCTGCTGGCGAAGCATGAACTGGCCCCCGCGAACATCGCGCTGCATACCCGCTGCGAACCGGCGGACCTGTGCCTGCGTGCCGACATCCAGCAGGTGGAGCAGGTGCTGATCAACCTGATGAAGAACGCGCGCGAAGCCATGGCCGGGCGGGAAGACGGCCGCATCGCCATCGAGGCTGGCCTCAACCCGGACCGCGACCTGACGATCACGGTCACCGACAACGGCGAAGGCATCGCCGCCGACAAGCTGCAGGACATCTTCATTCCGTTCTATACCAGCAAAAAGCAGGGCTCGGGCATCGGCCTGAGCATTTCGCGCCAGCTCATGCTGGCCAACAAGGGCCATATCCAGGTGAGTTCGCAGCCTGGGATCGGCACGGCGTTCACGCTGGTGTTCCGGCAGGCGAATTGATCTGAACCAGGACGCAGCGCTCCTGCGCGCCCGGACAGCACCATCGGCGCTGCCCTTTGGACGCGGCTTTGCTACCATAGCCACACTTTTCCCTTGCCGAGCGAACCCCACCATGCCCCGCGATGCCGACGATAGCGCCGCCTCGATGGCCGAAGATCCGGGCGCGCCCGGTCTTGACGCCCCCGGCGCGCGCCGCTGGCTGCCACGGCATCCGCTGGCGGCGGGCTTGGCCGTGGCGGTGGTAGCGCTGTTGCTTCTGATCGGCCTGGCCTTTCTCTATTTCGACGACGAGCCGGAATTGTTCGACGTGCGTGCCGAAGCGCTTGCGCGCGCCGGCGACATGCCCGAACGGGTGTGGCCGGGGGTGACGCTGGTGAGCACGCTCAGCCGCACCGTGGACATCCTGCTGCACAAGCACGGCGGCTATCTGAGCAACGACGTGCTGCCGCCCGGCGTGCTGATGGACGATATTCCCAACTGGGAATTCGGCGTGGTGAGCCAGGTGCGTGATCTGGCCAAGGCGCTGCGCAACGACATGACCCGCTCGCAGACCCAGTCCCGTGAAGATCCCGACCTGAGCGTGGCCGAACCGCACTTCAACTACCAGAACGATGCCTGGCTGCTGCCGTCCACGGAAAGCGAATACGAAGCGGGGCGCAAGGCGTTGGAGCGTTTCCTGGCGCGCCTGATGGACGAGCGCGACATGCAGGCCCAGTTCTATGCACGCGCCGACAACCTGGCGGAATGGCTGGCGCTGGTGGAAAAGCGGCTTGGCAGCCTGTCGCAGCGCCTGTCCGCCAGCGTGGCGCAGGAACGTGAAAACACCGACATCGCCAGCCTGGCGGCCGCGGCCGGTTCCACCGACGAACGGTTGGCCTTCATGGTCAAGACTCCCTGGCTGGAAATCGACGACGTGTTCTACGAAGCGCGCGGCAGTGCCTGGGCGCTGCTGTTGTTCCTGCGCGCGGTGGAAGTCGATTTCGGCCCCGTGCTGCAGGACAAGAACGCGCTGGCCAGCCTGCGGCAGGTGATCCGCGAGCTGGAAGGCACCCAGGGAGTGGTGTGGAGCCCGATCATCCTCAACGGCTCGGGCTTCGGCCTGGTGGCCAATCATTCCATTACCATGGCCAGCTACATCGGCCGTGCCAGCGTCGCCTTGCGCGATCTGCGCCGTCTGCTCGAACAGGGCTGAACCCCAGCCCTGCGCGTGCCCTTGCCTTTACCGGATTCCCCGCCGTCATGACCCTGCCGCTGCCGCCAATCAGCTATCCGCCGCAATTGCCGGTGAGCCAGCGGGTGGACGACATCAAACGCCTGATCGCCGCCAACCAGGTGGTGATCATCGCCGGCGAAACCGGCTCGGGCAAAACCACCCAGATTCCCAAGATCTGCCTGGAACTCGGACGCGGCGCCAAGGGCATGATCGGCCACACGCAGCCGCGGCGGCTGGCGGCCTCCACCGTGGCCTCGCGCATCGCCAGTGAGCTTGGTGTGGCGCTTGGGCAACTGGTGGGCTTCCAGGTGCGCTTCACCGACACCAGCACGGCCGACACGCGCATCAAGCTGATGACGGACGGCATCCTGCTGGCGGAAACCCAGCAGGATCGTCTGTTGAAGCGCTATGACACGCTGATCATCGACGAAGCGCACGAGCGCTCGCTGAACATCGATTTTCTGCTCGGCTATCTCAAGCGGCTGTTGCCCAAACGTCCGGATCTGAAGGTGATCATCACCTCGGCCACCATCGACGTGGCGAGTTTCTCGCGCCATTTCAACGAGGCGCCGGTGATCGAAGTCTCGGGCCGCACCTATCCGGTGGACCTCCATTACCGGCCCGCCGAGGATCTCAGCGAAGGGTTGGAACTGCCGGAGCAGGTGGTGGCCGCGTTCGACTTCATCCGCCAGCGTGAACGGGAACACCGCCAGGCGTATCGCGACGTGCTGGTGTTTCTCAGCGGCGAAAAGGAAATCCGCGAAACCGCGGATCTCCTGCGCAAGCAGCAATACCCCAACCTGGACGTGCTGCCGCTCTACGCCAGGCTGAGCCTGCGCGAGCAGCAGCGAGTGTTCGAATCGCACAGCGGCCGCCGCATCGTGCTGACCACCAACGTGGCGGAAACCTCGCTCACGGTGCCCGGCATCGGCTATGTGATCGACAGCGGCCTGGCGCGCATCAGCCGCTACAGCGTGCGCGCCAAGATTCAGCGTCTGCCGATCGAACCGATTTCGCAGGCCAGCGCCAACCAGCGCGCAGGGCGCTGCGGCCGTCTGGGTCCCGGTACCTGCGTCCGGCTTTACAGCGAGGCGGACTTCCAAGCGCGCCCGGCCTTCACCGACACCGAAATCACCCGCACCAACCTCGCCTCGGTGATCCTGCAGATGCTGGCGCTCGGGCTGGGCGACATCGAGAAGTTTCCCTTTCTCGAAGCGCCGGATTCGCGCGCGGTGCGCGATGGCTATCGCCTGCTGGAAGAACTGCAGGCGGTGGACGACCAGGGACGCCTCCTGCCCCTGGGACGGCGCATGGCGCGCCTGCCGCTCGATCCGCGCCTGGCGCGCATTCTGCTGGAGGCGGCGCAGCGGCACTGCCTGCACGAAGCCCTGATCATCGTCAGTGCGCTCAGCGTGCAGGATCCGCGCGAGCGCCCGCTGGACAAACAGCAGGCCGCCGACGAAGCGCACCGGCGCTTTCGCCACCCCGAGTCGGATTTCTGTGCCTTTCTCGCGCTGTGGGACTTTTATGAAAAGCAGCGGCAGGAAGTCGGCAGCAAGCAGCTGCGCAAGTTCTGCAACACCAACTACCTGTCCTACATGCGCATGCGCGAATGGCGCGAGGTGCACCGGCAACTGCTGTTGCTGTGCCAGGAACTCAAGCTGACGGTGAACCGCGAGCCGGCCACCTACGAGGAAATCCACCTGGCGCTGTTGAGCGGCTTTCTCTCGCAGGTGGCCACGCGCCTGGAAGAGGGCGGCTATCTCGGCGGACGCAGCCGCAAGTACGTGATGTTTCCCGGTTCCACGCTGCACCGCAAGCCGGTGCGCTGGATCGTGTCCGCCGAACTGGTGGAAACCTCGCAGCTGTTCGCGCGCATGAACGCCCGCGTGGAACCGGAATGGATCGAGAAGCTGGCCGGTCATCTGTTGCGCCGCGACTACGCGGAGCCGCACTGGGCCGAGCGCCAGGGCCAGGTGATGGGCTATGAGAAAGTGCTGCTGTACGGCCTGGCGCTGGTGGAACGGCGCAAGGTGCGCTACGCCAGGGTGGATCCGATCGCAGCGCGTGAAATCTTCATCCGCGACGGACTGGTGGCGCAGCGGCTGCGTACGCGGGCGCCGTTTTATCACGCCAATGCGGCCACGCTGGAACGGGTGAGCGAACTGGAAGAGCGCACCCGCCGCCGCGACATCCTGGTGGATGAGCAAACGCTGGTGGATTTTTACGAAGCGCGGCTGCCGGCGGATGTCTTGGACGTGGCCAGCCTGGAGCGCTGGTATTTCCGCCTGCCCAAGACCGAGGCGCAGAAACTGTTGCTGCGCGACGAAGACCTGATGCGTACCGCGCTGGACAGCGCGGAACTGGAGCAATTTCCCCAGCGCTTTTCCAGCGGCGAACTGGATCTGAACCTGCAGTACGCGTTTGAACCGGGGCGCGTCGACGACGGCGTGTCGGTGGACGTGCCGGTAAGCGCGCTCAAGCAGCTCAAGACGGAAGAACTGGATTGGCTGGTGCCCGGGTTGCTGCGCGAAAAATGCATCGCGCTGATCAAGGCCTTGCCCAAGGCGTTGCGCAAGCATTTCGTGCCGGTGCCCGACGTGGTCGACAAACTGCTGCCCGCGCTCGATGCGTCGCAGGGCAGCCTGCGCGTGGCGCTTGCGCATCAACTGTTGCGGCTCACCGGCGTGGCGGTGCCGCTGGACAGCTGGGAAGG
>DATMFX010000373.1:0-7381 GCA_035555995.1 Hyphomicrobiales bacterium
GTGGGCGAGCGTCTCGGGATCGACTTCAATCAGGGATGACCGCCGCCCTTTCCCTCCCTCTCATTCTGCTCGGCGTTTTTGCGCTCGCCTGCGCGCTGCTTTGCCTGTGGCTGTTCCTGCGCCAAGCCCGCGCCGGCACGGTGCATTCGGCGCAGCAGGCCACCTGGCGCGAACGGCTCGATGCCCGCGAGGGCGAGTTGGCGCGCACGCGCGAACAGCTGGCCGCGCTGCAGGGGCAGTTGAGCGGCGAGCAACAACGCTCGCGCGAACTGGGTGAACAGCTGGCGCGGGAACAGACCGTACGCGAACAGCAACAGCACCAGTACGAAGACAAGCTGACCCTGCTGCGCCAGGCGCGCGAAGAGCTCACCCTGCAGTTCAAGCAGCTGGCGGGTGACATTCTCGAGGAAAAGGGCAAACGCTTCGAAGCCAGCAGCCAGGAAAAACTGCAGGCGCTGCTGCAGCCGCTCGGCGAAAAGATTCAGGGTTTCGAAAAACGCGTCGAGCAAAGCTACGACAAGGAAGCGCGCGAGCGTTTTGCGCTGGAAAAGGAAATCCGCACCCTGTTCGAGCTCAACACCCGCATCAGCGCGGAAGCGGTCAACCTGACCAAGGCGCTGCGCGGCGAAAACAAGACCCAGGGCATCTGGGGCGAAATGATTCTGGAACGGGTGTTGGAGAAATCCGGGCTGCAAAAAGGCCGCGAATACGACGTGCAGGTGAGCCTGTTGGACGACGACGGCGGCAAGGGCCAGCCCGACGTGGTGGTGCATCTGCCGGAAGGCAAGGACATCGTCATCGATTCCAAGGTGAGCCTGAGCGCCTACCAGGACTATTACGCCGCCGAGGACGACGACAGCCGCGCCACGCATCTGCGCCAGCACCTGCTGTCCATCCGCACGCACGTGCGCGGGCTTTCCGACAAGAACTACCAGCAGCTGCACGGCCTCAACACGCTCGACTACGTGCTGCTGTTCCTGCCGGTGGAAGCCGCCTTCACCCTCGCGGTGCAGCAGGATGAACAACTGTTCACCGACGCCTTCGCCCGCAACATCATCCTGGTGGGGCCGTCCACGCTGCTCGCCACGCTGCGCACCATCCAGAGCATCTGGCGCTATGAATACCAGAACCGCCATGCCCAGGAGATCGCGGAGCAGGCCGGGCGCCTGTATGACAAGTTCGTGGATTTTGTCCGGGATCTGGAGGAAATCGGCCGCCGTCTCGATCAGACCCACAAAGCCTGGGATCAGGCCCACAACAAGCTGAGCAGCGGCCGCGGCAACCTGGTGGGCCGAATAGAAAAACTGCGCAAGCTCGGGGCGCGCAGCAGCAAGGAACTGCCTCGGCATCTGGTGGGCGACGAAACGTCCGCGCTCGATGAGCCCGAGGGCGACGATGACTGAGCTTGGCGCCATCACCGCCTTTTTGCCCTGTGCCACGCCCGAGCCTTGGGTGGCGCGCGCCGTGGACGAGCTGGACACGCTGCTGATCGATCACGCCAACTGCGAGAAGAAGGCGGCGGCAAGCGCCATGAGCCTGATGTATCGCTACGTCGAGCACCCGGCGCTCCTGACCAAGATGTCGCAGCTGGCGCGTGAGGAATTGCGGCATTTCGAACAGGTGGTGGAACTGATGCAGCGCCGCGGCGTGGCCTACACCCAGCTGGGGCCGGCGCGCTATGCCGCCGGCCTGCGCCAGCATGTACGCCATCATGAACCGTATAAATTGGTGGATACGCTGATTATCGGGGCCTACGTGGAAGCGCGCTCCTGCGAACGCTTCGCCGCCCTGGCGCCTCATCTGGATGAAGAGCTGGGCCGTTTCTACCGTTCACTGCTGCGTTCCGAAGCGCGGCATTTCCAGGATTATCTGGCGCTGGCGCAAGCCCTGGCGCCGGACGACATCGGCGAACGCGTGGCCTGGTTCGCCGAACGGGAGCGCGAGCTGATCGAAAGCCCCGATTTTGAGTTCCGCTTCCACAGCGGCACGCCGGCCTGAGCTTGCCTTACAGGCAGCGTTCGGGACGGCCGAGCGTGTTGCCGAGCCGCGTTTCCAGGGAATCGAGCTGGCGGCAGGGGAGGCGATTGTTGCCCTGCAGCGACACGAAGCGCAGCGACGGCATCGAATCCAACACGCCGATATTCGCCACCTGGTTGTCGCGCAGGCTCAATACCCGCAGATTCTTCAACAACGCCAGCTGGCTGACGTCGCTGATCCGGTTGCCGGAAAGTTCCAGCTGTTCCAGCCGGGGCAGCGCCGCGATGCCATCGAGGCTCTGCACGCCGGCGCCAGGGCAGGCCAGGAGGGTCAGCGTGCCTACGTCCACCGCCGGATTGCCGGCAAGCACCTGGTTCAGACAGCCTTGCAGTGCGGGATCCCGCAAGGGGCCCTCGTTGCTGCGATCATTAGGTGAATAGACGACATTTTCGTTGAACGTGACGGTGTACGGATTGTTCTTGCAGGCGGTCAGCAGCACGGCCGCGGCAAGCGGCAGCACCAGGGCAAGCGAAAAACGGCGGGGGACGGAAATCATGCTGGCTTCCTGTGCGATGATGCGACCTGTGTCGCGGGGCTTGGGGCTGCTTATGGTATTTGGACGGCACTGCGGGTAGTATGCCGCCCCTATGCTTTCAGGGGTAGTGAGACCCGTCATTATCTCCTCGACGGCCCGTTTCAACCGGGTTTTGCCGTGCCCACTGAGGTATTCACTCATCTCTAGCACTAAGTAGGACGACACGTATATGACTACCCTTTTGCGTTCCCGTTCATTGGCCGTGGCGGCTTCCTTGCTGATCAGCCTGCCGGTTGCGGCGCAAACCGCGCTCGACAGCCCTGAACAACGCGCTGGCTACGGCATGGGCGTGAATATCGGTTCCACCCTGGCGAGCCAGGGTCTGCTGAACGACCTCGATCTGGAAGCCATGATCGCCGGTATCCGCGACAGCGTCGACGGCGACCTGCAACTCAGCGAGGAGGACATCATGGCCGCGCTGCAGCAGTTGCAGATGAAGAAACAGGCCGAAGCCCAGGAAGCCATTGCCGCCCAGGCACAGGCCGGCCAGGATTTCCTGGCGGAAAACGCCAAGCGCAGTGAAGTGACCACCACCGCCAGCGGCCTGCAGTACGAAGTGATGAGCAAGGGCGGCAGCGATGCGGCCAAGCCGAAGGAAAGCGACACGGTCAACGTGCACTATCACGGCACGCTCATCGACGGCACCGTGTTCGACAGCTCCGTGGAGCGCAACGAACCGATTTCCTTCCCGCTCGACGGCGTGATTCCCGGCTGGACCGAAGGCCTGCAGCTGATGAGCGTGGGCGACAAGTACCGCTTCTTCATTCCCGCCGACCTGGCGTATGGCGAATCCGGCGCCGGTCCCATTCCGCCCAATTCCACCCTGATCTTCGAGGTGGAGCTGCTCGGTATCGAATGATCGGATCGGGCCATGCCGGCGGATAACTTCAATCGCGATCTCTGCGATTTCATCCAGCAATCGCCCACGCCGTTTCATGCCACCGCCACCATGGCGGTACGGCTGGAAGCCGCCGGTTTCGTGCAGCTGTCCGAAGAGGACGCCTGGGAACTCGAGGCCGGCGGCCGCTATTTCTTCACCCGCAACGGTTCGTCGCTGATCGCGCTGCAGCTAGGCAGCGCGCCGCTCAGTATGAGCGGTCTGCGCCTGGTGGGCGCGCATACCGACAGCCCCTGTCTCAAGGTCAAGCCGCAGCCGGAACTGCTGCGCCACGGCTATCTGCAGCTTGGGGTGGAAGTGTACGGCGGCGCGCTGCTCAATCCCTGGTTCGACCGCGACCTGTCCCTGGCGGGCCGGGTCATGTTCGAGGACGCTTCCGGCGAACTCGGCGCCACGCTGGTCAATTTCGAACGCCCCTTGGCGGTGATTCCAAGCCTTGCCATCCATCTGGACCGGGAGGTCAACAGCAAGCGCAGCATCAATGCGCAGAACGATCTGCCGCCGATCCTGCTGCAATGTTCCACTGACAAGGCGCCGGATTTCCGCAAGCTGCTGGCGGAGGAAATACGTGCCACGCACACCGGACTGCAGCTGGCGCGGGTGCTGGATTTCGATCTGTGTCTGTTCGACGTCAACCCACCCGACCTGGTAGGGCTCAACGAGGAGTTCATCGCCAGCGCGCGCCTGGACAATTTGCTGAGCTGCTACGTGGCGCTCCAGAGCCTGCTCGCCAGCCAGGGCGACGGCCACAAGGTGCTGGTGTGTACCGACCACGAGGAAGTGGGCAGCGCCTCGGCCGCCGGTGCCTCGGGCCCGTTCCTGGAAAGCACGCTGCGCCGCGTGGTGGAGCGGCTGGAGGACGGCAGCGAGGAATGCTTCCGCCGCATGCTGAGCGCCTCGATACTGATTTCGGCGGACAACGCCCACGGCATCCATCCCAATTTTCCCGACAAGCATGACGGCAAACACGGCCCGCTGCTCAACGGCGGTCCGGTGCTCAAGTTCAACGCCAACCAGCGCTATGCCACCGACAGCGCCTCGGCCGCTTATTTCCGCAAGCTGTGCGCGGAAGTGGAAGTGCCGCTGCAGAGTTTCGTGGTGCGCTCCGACATGGGCTGCGGCAGCACCATCGGGCCGCTGATCGGCACGCAACTGGGCTTGCCGGTGCTGGACATCGGCGTGCCCACCTTCGCCATGCATTCCATCCGCGAACTCGCCGGCAGCCACGACACGGTGTACCTGGCGCGCGCGCTCACCCATTTCTACGACAGCGACGCCTGATCCCTTTGCCCGGCCGAAGGGTAAGACCTCGGAGCCTGAGGTTTCCCCTCGTTTTTCACCCCTCATCCCAGGCTGGGCGAAGGCGCATTGGCCGGGGCCGTGCTGGCGGGACGGACGCGCTCCACGCCAATTTTGCGGCGCTGCGGGGCGTTCTCCCTACGGGAGCCGCTCCTCGCTCAATCCGCAAAATTACCGTGGAGAAAGCCGCGCCTGACTGTCCTGCCAGCACGGCCCCGGCCAATGCGCTTCCACCATCGGTGGCGCGCCAAGATGTCGCCGCACTCCGATCATTGTCCGGTCCGCCATTCTGACCACCCGTCACGGGGGCCGGCATTATCCTGCTTGATGCTCGGCGTAGCGCTGCGGCGCCAGCAATTCGCCAAGCGGCGGCAGGCAGGGTGGCGGTGTGGCGTTGATCACGCTGGCGAGCCAGGCGGCGCAGAGCGGGGTGCGGGTCAAGCCGTGCGAACCGTGCGCCAGGTTCAGGTAGAGCCCCGGCAGCCTGTTGGAATCCAGCGCGCCCACCAGCGGCAGACGATCGGGCGTGATGCAGCGGCTGGCGCTGCGGCGCTGCAGGGGCGTGCTTGCGTCAAGCGCGGCGCCGAGCGTGGGGCTGCAATCCGTCAGTTGTGCGCGGTGCCAGGCTTGACGGGCCTGCTGCGCCGGTGCCGATTCGTCGCCCAGGAAATAGCTGCCGCCCGTGCATTGCACGCCGTCGTCCCCTGGCACCAGATAGCTCTGCCCGCATACCACGGTATCGAGATGGGTGGAGGGAGTGGCGGCGTACACGTCCACCTGTCCGCGATTGCTGATCAGCGGCAGATGGCCAAGTTCCGGAAACAGGCCGGCTTCCATGCTGTTGGCCAGTACCACCAAAGCGAACGTGGCGGTTTCCGCAGCACCTTGCATAGTGAGCTGCCAGCCCTGGCTTGAACGCGTGAAGGCACGCACTTCCTGCAATGGCCTGACGGTAATGGCGGGATGGGCGGCGTACAGACGGCAGAGCGCGGGCGGCGCCAGCCAGCCGGAATCGGGAAAGAACAGGGCGGGGTGATTCAGCGCCTGCCCGGCGCAGGCGCTGGCCTGGTCGCGGTCTAGCCATTGCAGTAATGGCGCGGGATACATCCCTTCGGCCAGCACGGCCTGGAAACGCGCCTGCAGTGTCGGCGTGTTTGCCAATTGGAGATGGCCGCAGGGGTGCCACTGCAACCCAAGCGCCGCCGCCAGGCCGCCGTAGTAGCGGCTGGCGTGTAGGTAGGCGTAGAGATTGAAATGGCTGTCGGGTGCGTGGCGTTTCACCGGCCGGAAATGCAGGATGCCCTGCGGATTGCCCGAGGCCCCAAGGGCCAGTTGCGCTTCACGCTCGAACAGGTCCACCTGCCAGCCGCTTTCCGCCAGGGCGAAGGCGGTGGCACAGCCGGCCAGGCCACCGCCGACGACTGCGGCGCGGCCCTTGGTGGGAGCGGGAGCGCTGTTTGCTCCCGGATAACGGCCACGCAGCATGTGGCGCTTGTCGGCGAACCCGGGGCTTTTTTCCACCGCGAACCCCGCTTCCTGCAAGGCTTGGCGCACGCTGGCGGCCACGGAGTAGGAGGCGAGGGTGGTGCGCGTGGTACTCAAAGCCGCCAGTTGCGCGAACAGCTCGTGTTGCCAAAGCCCGGGGTTGAGGCGCGGCGAGAAGCCGTCCAGATACCAGGCATCCACGTGGAAGCTGCCGGCCTTGGCCAGAAATGCCAGCAAATGCCTGGCATCGCCGTACAGCAGCGTCAGCATGACGGGGCGCGTGCCCCCCTGCAGACGTAATTGATGGATGCCGGCGGTATGTTCCGGATATTGTGCCAAGAGCGCATTGCTGTAGGGCGCCAGCGCGGGCCAATGGGCATGCAGGCGGGCAAGCGCGGCACGCGGCAGCGGATGCAGCTCGCAGGCCAGGTAGTGCAGGCAGGCATTGGGGGGCGCCAGGCGTTCCCATAGCCGCCAGGTATTGAGAAAATTGAGCCCGGAACCGAAACCGAGTTCGCCGATGACGAACGTGTCCGTGGCGGACAGCGCGGCGAAGCGCTGCGGCAGCGCGTTGCCCTCCAGGAACACGTGGCTGCTTTCGCCAAGCGCGTCGGCGCGGGAAAAATACACGTCGCCGTAATCGCTCGAGTGCGGCAGGCCGGCAGCATCCCATTGCAGGGTAGCAGGCGACAGGTGCAGGGAAGGCAGCAGGGTGGCGGTCATCGGGTCCTCGAGGCCGGCATTGTAGCCGCCCTGGCGCCACAAGCCACGCGAGGCGATGGTAAACTCACCAGCGCGCCATGCGTTGTCAGTAGATTGTCGTCGGGAGGCGGATATGAACAGAAGTAGAGTGATCGGCCTCTTGGCTGCATCGATGCTGATTACCGGCTGCGCCGGCCTCTTCAACAAGGAGCCGATCGTGGACCTCAAGGGCGTCGATCAGCAGGTTTACGCGGCTGATCTCAGCGAATGCCGCGCCTATGCCGACAGCGTGCAGGTGGACCGCGGCGTGCTCGTCGGCGCCGCCACCGGCGCGGTGGTGGGCGGTGCGGTGGGTGCGGTGGCAGGCAACAGCAGCAGCGCCAAGCGCACGGCCGGCATCGGCGGTATCTTCGGCGGCGTGAGCG
>DATMFX010000374.1:0-2797 GCA_035555995.1 Hyphomicrobiales bacterium
CCCTTGCCACGATGATTCCCGCTTCGCCGGTACCAAAGCCTCTCTTGCTAGACTTCAGTACCGGCACAGGCCATGGGTTTACGGGACCTGCTGGTTCGATTCTGGCGTGCCGACAGGCTCCTCAGGTTCGAGATCCTCCAGATCCTCGTCTTGATCTTCCTCCTCTAATAGCGGACGCGTATCGTCGGCCGACTGCCCAGGCAAATCCGTCGGGTTGGATTCGCCTGGTGCCTTGGGTTCCGAATTGGGGGGCATATTGGTGGGTTGCGGTTCGTTCATGTGCGTCACCTATTCCGGCCATGTGGCCACATAGCACACTGCAAGAATCGATCCCACTTTTTGCCCGCGTCCGGAGGCAGACTCCGCATTAGCCATCACACAGAGACCGCCAGACTTTGTTTCCTTCGAGCACCTGACGTCGAATCGGCGCTGGCGTCGCTCTCACCTGCTCCCCCGAATCGAAATAGATTGGCCGCGCGTGTTCGCAGTACTCAATGCCGACCCGCTCCGGGACTGCGCACCCAGTCCCGCTCAAGCTCAGCAGCAACAGCATCATCGCCCATACGGGCCGTTTCCAACTGCACATCACGCACCTCCTTGTGGGCCTGCGCGGCCTGTTTATTTACCTCCGCTGTACGCCGCTCGCGCTCCGCCCCCGCGCCGGCGCTACGCCCTCGAAGATATGCCGCGAGGGCCAGCACAATCGCCGCCCCGGCCGCCATCAGATACCCCTTGAATCGCTCAAACAAGGCGAGCATGGCTGACCTCCATCCTTGCGCTGGTGTAGTTTTTCGCCCATTTGGCACGAAGCTCCGCTCGCTGGTCGGTCGTGCCGCGCGCGTACGCGCCAGGCCGCCACGTGCGCAGGTACAGCGCCCAGGCCCCCTCTTCGTCGCGAACTGCGGGCAACCTCATCGGGTCCGACCAAAGCAGCAGCCGAGCCAGCCCGGCCGCCAGCACATCGTCATGCTCGATGGCGTTCCAGATGTCCACATCGCGCGCTGGCACGTCTCGGGCTTGGTAGAGGCGCGCGGCTGCGCCGCTGGTGGCTGCATGCTGCCGAACGCCCCGCACCATGCCGCCACCCTCCTCCGCTTGCCAGAAGCTCTTCGCCGGCCCGTTCGGGCGCGGCGGGTTGCCCACCAATTGGCGACGATGTTCGAAGCGCGATTCCTGCAGCCCAATGGCCAGCAGCATGATGCGTGCTTCGGGCGTGTCCATCTTGGCCTGCAGGAGCGTCAGCGCAGGATCGATGGCCGTCAGAGTTACCGTCTTGAGATCCACGGCTAGCCCTCCCCGCCAGGCCGGCGCCACGGCAAACGCGCCAGCACCTCATCCAACCACGGCAGCACGCCCTGATCGCGCATGCGCGACATCCACCGCATATACGCCCCCAACACCCACCATGCCGGAAGGCCAGCCAGCAACATGCTCGGCCCCAGAACGTAGAACTTCGCCAGCAACGCGTCGTCACTGCCGGCCCCATGATGTGCAAGCCAGGTCATGGCATCCATCAGCCCCGGCTTCCACGCGATCACCGCCCCGGCGAGAGCTGGGCCGAACATAAACGAGCATGCGACCGTCGATACGGTGCGGACGGTGAACTCCCGCGCCGTCCGCGGCGGCATGATCAGAAGCCCAAGGATCGCCGCGATTGCGGCCGGGACTCCATACGCCATTGCGACCTTCAAAGCCGCGAGGCCTCCCAGCCCCGTAGAACTCGGTTCCATTGAAATGCTCCTGTGTTGGGTCTGCATCGCTGCCTCCCGTATGAAAAAAAGCCCGCGCATGGCGGGCAAAAATGTGAATCTGGGGGCCAGAAGCTACTGCCAGCCGGTGACGTCGATCACGGCAATATCGTTCTCTTCGGCGCTACTCACGAAGCGGGTATTAAAGAGCGGGGCCCAGCCATAGAACGTACCCACCTGATCCTGGATCTTTGAAATAACGCCGGTACTTGTCGCGGCGTAGTTCTCGCCCCAAAGGATCGAACTCCAGCCGCCACCTGGAACCGGATAGCACTGATACCCGCGCCGGTTGAACGACGGGCAGTAGGCCCATTTGCGCGTCGGTAGACCGCCCACCGTCAGGCCGTTGATGTACCCGCTTCCGGTGCCGTCTGAATTCCAGTATCGGGGAATGCGCAAGTTTCCGTGAACGTTCATCGGCCTGGCCGTGCTCATGAAAATGTGCCTGCCGTCCTGCGCCCATATGTCCATCGGGCCGCCAGTGACCCACGGCCAATCGAATATGTAGTATTCGACGGCCACCCCCACGAAGGTGACAGTGAAGGTCCCGTTCCCGTTGTTCACCAGGTTGCGCATGGTGGCGAAGCCGCCCCCGGTGGGCACGAAGAACACCACAGGCCGGACAGCAGCGAAGGAAAACGCGCCGCTGGCCGTGCCCATGTACCGCAGGAACATATTGACGTTCCGGCTATCGCAAAGCAGGTTCCCGGACTGGTCCCACAGCTCGAATGCTGCATCAGCCATTACTTGACCCCCCAAAGAATGAGCATGTTCGCCCGCTGCGTGTTTGGCTCCTCCACAAACGACCAGGAGATAACAGCGCCGTTTCGCTTGATCGTTGGGTAGTTGGCCCCGCCGCTTGCCGCCGTCACCACAAACCACGAGTTCGCCGTGTCCGCAAGCTGCGGCACGTTCACGCTGCCGCTGGTCGTTCCCGTGTAGAACTCTCCCAGCTGGCGCGCGATGCGCATCCCGGCACTGAATAGCAGGACGCCCGAGGAGGACCACAATTCAAGGGGCATCACTGCCATATCAGCCTCCGAATCGCG
>DATMFX010000375.1:0-2431 GCA_035555995.1 Hyphomicrobiales bacterium
CTTCGCCAGGCAACAGGATGACGAACACCCGTCCGCGATAGGCGTTGATGTACGGCGTAGATTGCCGGAACCATTTGACGTATTGCTGAATGTCCATTGCCGTGCAGCCACCAGGGCACGAAAAGGGCGCCATTCTACTGCAAAAGCGCTGGAAAATTTAAGAAACCTTACTCTTCCCGCAAGCGCAGCGCGCGGTACTGCACCGTGCCGGTTTCGCTTTGGAAACCCAGGTAGCCTGTCGCGTTGGCCAGGTCTTCGGCTTCGGTGACGAGTTCGTCGTTGAGCCAGACCTGCAGGTGGTTGCCCTGGGCGCGGATGCGGAAGTGTTGCCATTCGCCCACGCCGCCGTAGAGTGCCAGCACTTGTTCACGCGCATAGGTGGTATTGCCGTCGGGCACCTGGTGGCGGTAAAGCTGGAGCAGTGGCAGGGGACGGTCGCTGGTGTTGCGGGAAATGTCGCGCATCTGCACCTGGTAGGCGTTGCCGGGCCAGCCGCGGATGAAATCGGTGCCGGGCACCACCCGCAGGAAAATGCCGCTGTCGGCGTCGGGTTCGACAAAGCGTACCTGGCCGCTCAGTTCAAAATCGCCGTAGGTGCGGGGGGAACGCAGCCAGCCATCGCTGCCACTGACGCTGAGCGTGTCGCCCTCGAACGCGAAGGAGGACGCCTCGCCGCCAAGCACCTGCCACTCATCCAGGCCGGCAGCGAACAGGGCGTCTTCCTGGGCGGCGGCCGGCAGGGACATCATCAGCAGGAAAGCGAAAAGGCACGATGGGGAAGCGCTTGTGGTCGGCATGAGGCAACTCGCGTATGGCTGGAATGGGTGAGTATTCCCGATGATGCGCCTGACTGGAAGCCGGGTAGGCCCGTGGTGTTGGCCGAACCGGAGGCGACGGCTATAATGGACTAACTTGACTAAGTGGATGAATCAGCGATCGGGATGGGCACTCCTATGAAGAAGGTCAACGTGCATGTGGCAAAAACCCAGCTCTCTGCTTTACTGAATGCCGTGGAGACAACAGCCGAACACATCATCATCTGCAGGGCGGGTAAACCCGTGGCCGAATTGAAACCTTACCAGAAGGTCGTCCGCACGCGCGTGGACAAAAAACTGAAGCCGCTGAAGGTGAGCGGCGACCTGACCGCACCGGCATCCGAGGACTGGAATGTCTGATCTGTTGCTGGATACCTGCGCGCTCATCTGGCTGGGGCAGGGTGGTGGTGAACTGAGCAAGGAGGCGCTGGTGGCGATAGACGCGGCACCCATCGTATATGTTTCGGCCATCTCCGCCTGGGAACTCGGCCTGCTGTGCCTGAAGCGACAGATTGTGCTGCCGCTGAGCGTGGATGCCTGGTTCAAGGCCTTTACCACGTCGCAGGACATCCACGTGCTCGACGTCGATGCGGCGGTGGCGCTTGCCGCCAACACGCTGCCCTGGCACCACCGCGATCCCGCGGATCGCTTTATCCTGGCAAGCGCACAACTGAACGGGCTCGGCATCGTGACCCACGATGCCCGTTTTGAAAACTATGATATCGAACTGATCGGTTAGCGTAATTCGAACATCGTAAAAATACTGCCGTCATTCTACACCTGGACCCTGCGGCTGCGCGCAGGATGACGGGGCGAGACAGTCATTGCGCGCGCATTCGCGGAATCCAGTAACGATGGTGCATAAATACGGCACCGCAAATAAAAAAGCCCTCCGCCAATAAAAAAGGGCAGGGAAACCCTGCCCTCAAAAGCCCTTGGCTACAGCCGTGCCCGGAGGGGGGAGAGACCTCCGGACCGGCTGCGCCAAACTGCACCGCTCCTAAACTGCATTACTGCCAAGCTGCCTCGCTGTTGGATGGCCTCGCTGCTAGAACTGCACGTTGAGACTCAGGTTGTAGCGCCGTCCGAAGCTGTCGTACTGCCCGCTCAAGCCGCCCTGCGCGCCCGCCACGCCGCCGGGAATGATCGGCGGATTGCGGTCGAACAGATTTTGCACGGACAGGCCGACGTCCCAGTTGGCGCCGGAATCCAGCTGGCCACGATAGCGCAGCATGCCGTTCCACCAGGTGGAGGAGGGCACCGAGTTGTCGTCCACCTCGATGCCTTCGGTCCAGGTACGCTGCAATTTGCCGGAGTCGACGAAACGGCCCTGCAATTGCACCGACCACGGGCCGAGGCCGTAGGTGGCGGTGATGTTGCCGGTCAGCTCGGGCAGGCTGTAGCCGCCCATCAGGTCGGTCTGGGTGCCGTTGGACGCGGTGGCTTCGCGGGCAATCAGGTAGCCGCCCAGCATGCGGATGTTGAAGCTTTCCTCCTGGTCGTCGAAGAAGTTCGGCTCCGCGCGGTAGGTCACTTCGAAGTCCACCCCTTCCACGTAGTCCTGGGCCAGGTTGAAGAAGCGCCGGTAGATGGTGCCGATCTCGTTGGTCACCGGA
>DATMFX010000376.1:0-13911 GCA_035555995.1 Hyphomicrobiales bacterium
CGATGTCGAGGTCGTACAGACGCTGGCCATCGACCAGGGCGACACGCAACTCCTCTTTCTGGGTTGCGTTGATGAGCATTCTTTTCATAGTTACCGTTTTCCGTTGGTATGACGGATACGACGCGGTAAGCCAGAACGAATCAAAGTGCTATGAATATACCGTGATATATCGATATTACTTATGTTTATGGCGCATCCGAACAGGCGGACGGCTGGACCAGGGCCACGCGGCCGCTCTGCGCTGTGCCGGTCGAGGTTGCTGGTCGTGGCCGGCCATTGCGGGCCGGCGGGTACTGCCAATCTGTTCGTGTGTTGCCACAATTGCCGGCAAGAAATTCTCTGGCCGGCGTAAATTCGTTCTGTTTGCCGGATCGATCCGGGTCTGGCAGTCGACTGAGCAGGAGCGGAGCACAGCACGCTTGTGTGGCTGGATCCAGGCTCGCCTGCTGAGGGCTTTACCCGGGCAGGGCGGCGTCCGCTTCTGGAGGGAGATATTGATGTCCGTCCAGTCCACTGCGTTACAGTGATGCATGACGACGCCTAGCCGTCGGGCTGAGACTGTCGCGATTGTTGTTTGTCAAACACGTTTGCTTCCGGTACCGGCTGCTATTGCAGGGGGTACCATTGCCTGTCGTCTCGTGCTCCTTCGTCTTCCGGCCGGGCTACTACGTGATAACGCTGCGGGATGACTTTGTACTGGAAAGGCATGGGACGAGGACCGTGCAGCCGGGAAATGATTCAGGCAGGTCACGGGATCAGGCTGGCGTAATGTAACAGCAAAGGGCTGCAACTTCAAACGCTTATACGCGCTTTCTTATACCGATTTGCGCAACTGTGAGTGGTGCGTCGTGGGCTTCGGGTATACTTGCCGCCCCCTTCACAGGTCCACGCCATGTCCCAAGCTCCTGCAGACAATGCCCGTATGGCGCGCAGCCCGGTCCAGATCCTGGAAGTCGCGGCGCACCAGGAGCAGCAGCGGCTCGACAACTATCTGGTCGCGCGCCTGAAGGGTGTGCCCAAGTCATTGATTTATCGCATTATCCGCAAGGGTGAAGTGCGCGTTAATGGCAAGCGCTGCAAGGCCGACTACCGAGTGCAGTTGCACGACAAGGTCAGGGTGCCGCCACTGCAACTGGCTGCCGCCACGGCTCCCGTGCGGCCCGGCGAAAGCCTGAGCGCCCTGCTGCGGGCCGCGGTGCTGTATGAAGACGAGCACCTGCTGGTACTGAACAAGCCCGCGGGGCTGCCGGTGCATGCGGGATCGGGCGTGAAACTGGGCCTGATCGAAGCGCTGCGCTTCCTGCACCCCGAATGGCCGGGCCTGGAATTGGTGCATCGGCTGGACAAGGGTACGTCGGGTTGCCTGGTGCTGGCCAAGACCGGTCCCGCGCGGCGCAGCCTGATGCAGGCATTCCGCGAACGGCAGGTGCACAAGGTCTATCACGCCCTGGTAGGCGGCAAGTGGCCGGCCGCGTTGACGACGGTGGACCAGCCGCTCAGCCGGGAACCCGAACGCAGCGGCGAAAGGCGCGTGAACGTGGACCCTGACGGCAAGCCCGCGCGCACCGAGTTCCGGGTGCTGGAAACCTTTCGCCATTTCACGCTGATCGAAGCCAAACCATTGACGGGACGCACGCATCAAATCCGCGTGCATGCGGCTGTTGCGGGCCACCCGCTGGTGGGTGACGACAAATACAATCCGGTGGCGGTGCCGTTGCCGCAAGGCGCGCGCAAGCAGTTGTGCCTGCATGCCGCTGCGGTGGAATTCGCGCATCCGCACGATGGCAGGCGGCTGCGCTGCGCTGCGCCCCTGGACGCGTCGTTCAGCGCGCTGCTGGCGCGGTTGCGATCAGCGGATTGACGCCGGCTTCGCGCAGCAGATGGCACAACGAAATCAGGGGCAGGCCGATCAGGCTATGAAAATCGCGTCCTTCCATGTGTTCGAACAGGGAAATACCGAGGCCTTCCGCCTTGAAGCTGCCGGCGCAATCGTACGGTTGTTCGCGATCGAGATAGGCGGCGATTTCCTGGGTCGACAGGCGCCGGAACTTGATCCGGTAGAGGTCCTGCGCGCTGCGGTGCCGGCCGCTGCGCGCGTCGAGCAGGACGACCGCGGTGTGGAATTCCACCCAGCGGCCGCTGCTGGCTTCGAGCTGTGCCTGAGCCGCCGCGCGCGTGCCGGGTTTGCCGGTGAGATTGTTGCCGCGCACGCAAACCTGATCGGAACCGATGATCAGCGCATCGGGAAAGCGTGGCACAAGCGCACGTGCTTTTTCCAGCGCCAGGCGCGCGGCGAGCGCCGGCCCTTTCTCGTTGGGGCGGGGCTGCTCGTCGATGTCGGGATTGGCGCAGACGAAAGGCAGGCAGAGCCGTTCCAGCAGTGCCTTGCGATAAGGTGACGATGAAGCGAGGACGAGTTGCATACACACTCCCAATTGACGCAGGATTCCGCCCGTCGTTCTCGTGCGAGCGGCGGACCTTGGAGCGGGGCGGGCCACATGCTACCACCGGCGGTGCAGCATTGCGCCTGTGCGCGTGGCAACTCCAGGTGGGCGCTTTGCCAAGCACGCGACTATCCATTAACCTTCAAAGCTGATTTCAGCGCCGTACCGAGAATCATGCGTCGAACCTGTCTTGCTGTTTTTGCGCTGTTGATGCTGGCCGGGCTCCAGGGCTGCGGCAGTAATTACAAGGCTCCCGTGGAGCAGATCGGCAATGGGCCGCGCTTCTTGAGCGACGGGCGCCAGCATCGTGTCAATGATGGCGAAACGCTGTATGTCATCGCTTGGATGTACGATCTCGACGTTAACGCCTTAGCGCGCGCCAACAACCTGCCGCAACCCTATGCGGTGGAACCGGGCATGATGCTCACGGTAGATCCCAGGCAGGTGAATGGCGGCACGGCAATTGGCGCTGCCACGCCGGCGCCGGAACCGACCGCGGCGGTGGCAACGGCAGTGCCGCGTGCAACGGGCCTGCAGCGCACGCCGCTGGCCACCACGCCTTTGCCTTCGACACCGTTGCCCGAGCGTGAAACCACACCGCCGGTGCCTGCACCTAGCACCACACCCGTGCCGGCACCGGCTCCGCGGCCCGCGCCGGAAGTGGCGCCTTCTCCGGCCCCTGAGGCGGCGCCGCCGATCGTCAACGAACCGGCTCCGCTGCCTTTGCCACCCAGCGAGGAGCCCGCGCCATCCATTGCGGTTCAACCGCCGCCAAGTGAGGCGCCGCTGCCGGTGATACCTGCCCCAAGCAATGTCAACGTGGTGTGGGACTGGCCGCATCGCGGCAACATCGTGGGCCGTTTCACCGATACGGCGGTGGAAGGCAAGGGCGTGGATCTCGCGGGCGAGGCCGGCGATCCGGTCCTGGCGGCGGCCGATGGCGAAGTGGTGTATGCGGGCAGTGGCTTGCTGCGCTACGGCAATCTGTTGATCCTCAAGCACAACGACCGCCTGCTGAGCGCCTATGCCCACAACCGCGCGCTATTGGTCAAGGAAGGCGAGATGGTCAAGCGCGGACAGAAGATCGCGGAACTGGGCAGCAGCGGCGTACAGCGCAATATGCTGCATTTCGAGATACGTGAGGATGGTAAACCGGTCGATCCAATGCTCTATCTGCCGGGCAGGTGAGTGGCGCAACGCCATTCTGGAATGTGAAAAAAATCTGGAAATCAGCTGAGCTGCACCTATACTCAGGGCTGTTCATCGGATGAACCGCCCAGGCTTCTTCCGGCTGTCCTGAGGAAGCCCGCTGTCCGTCGCTGCCGTTTCCGCTCAGGCAATGAGCACTGATAAGAACAGCTGAGTTAAGAACAACTGGGATAAGAACCACTGGAAAAGGAATTGCAGATGAAAGATCGACCAGATTCCGGGAGGGTTTCTCCCGATGCCGCCCACCGTGCCGATACCGTTCCCGCCACCCTCCCGCCACCTGCCAGGTCTTATTCCACCAACACGGACGACCGCTTGGCGGACTGTGTGGCGGAACCATCCTTTCGAACGAATGTCGCCGCGGTCCAGTTTGCCTATGAAGTGGTGAACGACCTGGACGAAGCTCTGCTGCTGGACGAAACGCTCGTATCCGCCGAACTGGAATCGCGCGAATATGGTCGCCGCCATGAGGAGTCCTGCGATCCCACCACACTGTACCTCAACGACATCGGCCGCATGCCGCTGCTCAGCGCGACGCAGGAAATCGAACTGGCGCGCGCCGTGGCGCGTGGCGACCGGGCCAGCCGCCAGTGCATGATAAAAGCCAACCTCCGCCTGGTGGTGGCGCTGGCCAAACGCTACCTTGGCCGCGGTCTCAGCCTGCTCGACCTGGTGGAAGAGGGCAATCTCGGCTTGATTCGCGCGGTGGAGAAGTTCAATCCAGAGCTGGGTTATCGCTTTTCCACCTATGCCACCTGGTGGATCAAGCAGAGCCTGGACCGGGCGCTGATGAACCAGGCCGGCACCGTGCGCCTGCCGGTGCACGTCACCAAGGAACTCGGCAACTGCATCCGCACCGTGGTGAAACTACGCGAGCGACTGGAACGCGAGCCCACGCCTGCGGAAGTGGCGAAGGAGATGCAGCGTCCGGAGCAGCGGATACGCGATCTGCTCGGCTATCAGATGCGCTTCTGTTCCGTCGACATGGTGTTGCCCGAGACGCAGGATCTCATGCTGGTGGAAACCCTTGCCTCGGAGGAATGCGAGCCGACGCTCGCCGTGGAGGATGCGGACCTGCGCCACAGCATCGATCAATGGCTCGACCGTCTCTCGGATAAACACCGTGACATCATTGCCCGCCGTTTCGGCCTGCGCGGACACGAGAGCGCCACGTTGGAGGAAGTGGGCAAGGAGGTGGGGCTCACCCGCGAACGGGTGCGTCAGTTGCAGATAGAAGCGTTGCTGAAATTGCGGCGGATCATGGAGCGGGAGGGGCTGACGGTGGAGTGCCTGCAGCGCTAGGGCGCCACTGACCAAATCCCGTAGCGGCGTTGCGCGGCTCGCCTATCTGCCTGATAGGCGAGCGTGCTGCGCTCCGTGCGCCTTGCACTGCATCCACTACGGATTTGGTCAACGGTTTCCGGGTCGGCGGCCCGGGGAAGGCGGTTTCAGGCCGGCCAGTCGCGCTCGAGGTATTGCAGCTTGCCTTCCACGCCGTCCCACTGTTCGGCATCGGGCAGGGCCGGCTTCATCTCGGTGAGATTTGGCCAGGATTGCGCCAGTTCGGCATTGAGTTCGAGGAACTCGACCTGATTGTCGGGCACTTCGTCCTCGGCAAAGATGGCATTCACCGGACATTCCGGTTCGCACAGCGCGCAGTCGATACACTCATCCGGGTTGATCACCAGCATGTTGGGGCCTTCGTAAAAGCAATCGACCGGGCACACTTCCACGCAATCGGTGTGCTTGCAACGGATGCAGTTGTCGCCAACCACGAATGTCATCTGGGATTCTCCTGAGCTTCTGGGCCCCACCGGGTCCATTGATCTATAGGGCAGGGCGCCCGAACGCGCGAATTCTAACACGGATGGTGCAGGTGGCGGGAAGTTGCGCAGCTGTTGCGGCATCAATTGCAGCGGCACGCGCATGGTACCGCGCAGCGCACTTGGGTAAGCTGCGCGGGTCATCACGCTACGGAATTTCACATGCGACGCGATCCCAATACCCCGGCCGGCGAAATAAGAACACTGTGGCTCGACAGCCGCCTTCTGCAGGGCAATCCGCTACAGGATGCCACGCGCCGCCGGGTGGATGTCTATTTACCTGCCGGTCACGATGGACGCGGATTGCCGCTGCTGGTGGACCTGGTGGGCTTTCTCAACGGCGGTCCGGTGCACACCAACTGGCGCAATTTTGGCGAGAACCTGCCCGAGCGCCTCGATCGTCTGATTGCACAGGGCACCTTGCCGCCGGTGGTGGTGGCGATACCCGATTGTTTTACCCGGCTTGGCGGCAACCAGTACATCAACAGCACCGGTGTCGGGCCGTGGGCGGACGTACTGCGCGAGGAAGTGGTGCCGTTGGTGGAAAGTACCTTTGGCTGCGGCGGCGATGGACGGCGCGGAGTCTTCGGCAAGAGTTCGGGCGGCTATGGCGCCATGATGCACGCGCTGCTGTACCCGCAGTTCTGGGCGGCGGCGGCCTGCCATTCCGGGGACATGGCGTTCGAGCTGATATTTCTGTCGGAATTTCCCAAGGTGCTGCGCGCGCTGGCGCCGTACAAGTTCAACGTGGAGGCCTGGCTCGACAATTTTCATGCCGGTCCGAAATTCAAGGGCAACGACCTGCACATTCTGCTGATGCTGGCCATGTGCGCCAGTTTCGATCCCGACCCCGACAGCCCGCTGGGTATTTGCCTGCCGGTGGAGACCGACACCTGCGAACTCATTGCCGAACGCTGGCACAATTTCATGCAATGGGATCCCTTGACGGTGGCGGCCGAACGCGGCGCTGGTATGCGGGCAATGAAGCTGCTCTACATCGACTGCGGCACGCAGGATCAGTACAACCTGCTTTACGGCGCCCGTCGCATGCACCGCCTGCTGCAGCACCTGGAAGTGCCGCACGTATACGAGGAATTCAAGGATGACCATACGGCGGTGGATTACCGCATGGACGGTAGCCTGCCGCTGCTGGTCAAGGCGCTGCAGGGTTAGCGTCCTCCGACGAACTTCCGACACAGGACACATGAGGGGGCAAAGCGTTTCGTTGCACGGGCGTGCCGCGCGACTATCAATGTCGCCAGCGTGCGCGTGCAGTACGGCTCAGCGCTGGAATTGATAATCCTGCTGCGTATCGCGGAACTGGATGTACCAGTCGAGCGCGTGCGGGTTGCTCATGGCGTCGCGGTTGGCGGCCTGCGCCACGGGGCGGCCCATCAGTATCTTGCGCAGCGGCACTTCCATCTTCTTGCCGGTGAGCGTGTAGGGAATTTCCTCCACCTGATGGATCGCGTCCGGAATGTGGCGCGGGCTGTAGTCGCTGCGCAGCTTGCTGTTGATTTTCTGCTTGAGCGCGTCGGTGAGCTGCAGGCCATTTTGCAGCTTGACGAACAGCGGCATGTGGAATTTTTCGCCCGGCAGATCGAGGTTGACGATGATCGAATCCTGCACTTCGTCCAGCGCCTCCACGCTGCGGTAGATTTCCGCGGTGCCGATGCGGATGCCGAAGCGGTTCAGCGTGGCGTCGGAACGGCCAAGCACGAAGCAGCCGTCCTCGTCGTCGATCATGAAATAGTCGCCCTGGCGCCAGATGCCGGGGTAGTCGGAAAAATAGGTTTCGCGATAGCGGGCGTCGCCGGGGTCGTTCCAGAAATACAGCGGCATCGAAGGCAGCGGCTGGCACACCACGAATTCGCCCACCGCGTTGCGGATGGAATTGCCCTGTTCATCGAAGGCCTGCAGATCCACGCCGAGGTGCGGCATCTGGATCACGCCGGCCTTCACCGGCAACCCCGGCATCGGGCCGCAGAAACCGGCGCAGATATCGGTGCCGCCGCTGCCCGGCGCGACGTACAGGTCCTGCTTCACGTTGCGGTAGAACCACTCGGTGCACTCGGCCGATACCGGCGAGCCGGCCAGCATGATGCAGCCGAGCTTGTCGAAGCGGTATTTGTTTTTCGGCACGATGCCGGCGTTTTCCTGCATCTGCTGCAGCGTGGGGCTGGCGCCGAACAGGCGCGCGCCGGCTTCGTCGGTCATTTTCCACAGCGCATCGGGCTCGGGCCAGGTGGGATTGCCGTCGTAGAGGATGGGCCGCGCCTGCACCAGCATGGAACTGACCACGAAGTTCCACATCATCCAGCCGGTGGTGGTGAAGAAGAACATGCGATCGTCCGGCTTGAGATCGTAATGCAGGCCGCATAGCTTGCTTTGTTCCAGCGTGATGCCGCCGTGGCCGTGCACGATTGCCTTGGGCAGGCCGGTGGTGCCGGAGGAAAACAGGATCCACAGCGGATGGTCGAAGGGCACCTGCTCGAATTCGAAATCGGCGGCGCTCACGGGTGGCCCCTGCATCAGGTCCTGCCACAGAGTGGCCTGCGGCACCGGCGGGGTGGGATCGTCCGGGTTCATGTAGGGCAGATAGATGACGAGTTCGATCGACGGCAATGCCTCGATGATGCTGCGTACTTCGCTGCGGCGATCGAAGGCCTTGCCCTTGTAGTGGTAACCGTCCACGCAGAACAGCACCTTCGGTCCGATCTGTGACAAACGATCCAATACGCTGTGCGTGCCGAAGTCCGGCGAACACGAGGACCAGACGGCGCCGATGCTGCTGGTGGCGAGCAGGGCGGTGACCGCCGCGGGAATGTTGGTCATGTAGGAGGCCACGCGATCGCCGGGCTTGACACCGATTTCACGCAGCTTGGTGGCGAGCTTGCGCACGTCGCCGGCCAGTTCCGGCCAGCCGAGTGGCTGCAGCGGTTGGCGCTCGCTGCAGTGGAACAGGGCGGTGGTGCCCGGTTTTTCGTTGCGCAGGATGTGCTGGGCGTAGTTCAGGCGCGCTCCCGGAAACCACTGGGCACCTGGCATGCTGCGTTTGCCGAGCACTGCGTGTGGCGGGCTGCTGGCCTCTATTTCGAAAAAGTCCCAGATGGCCTGCCAGAATTCGTCGATATTGGTAACGGACCAGTGCCTGAGGGCGTGCAGATCGTTGAATTCGAGATTGCGCTCGGTTTTGAGCCAGTGCCGGAAGTGGTGCAGGTTGGAGTTTTCGACCCATTGCCGGCTGGGTTGCCAGAGTACTTCGCCTACGGTGACCATTGCGTGAGGATTCCTGATTCGTGCCATTGTTTTTGGTTGGAAGGCGTCCTGGTTTCTTGCTGAACCGTGGAGGCTTCCTTGTTATCATGGCGGGGTTGCAAGGCCCCGGAATAAACGCCTGGATTCTACCATTTCCCTGTTCGGCACATTCAACCCCAACCTTGGAGCCTGCGACTTTCCACTTCAGAAGTTCTCAATCCTTCAGGAGTAGTGCTCAACTCCCCGCTTTAGGAACCGGCATTCGATGAAGTTGCTGCTGCAGATGCTTGTGGTTGGTTTGCTCACCGCGCTTGTCGCCTATGGCGCGTTGTCACTATGGCATCGGCCGCCCGCCGATTCTCTCGACGCGGCGCTTGCCAGCGGGCTCACGCCCATGCAATCCGCGCTGGGGGTGGCGCAAACCCGGGGCTGCCAGGCCTGCCACAGCATCGATGGCAGCGATGGCGTGGGGCCGAGCTGGCGTGGCGTGTGGGGTCAGCTGCGTGAATCCGCCAATGGCGACAGCCGCCATTTCGATGCGGCCTATCTGCGGGAGTCGATCAGCAATCCAGCGGCGCACGTGGTCAAGGGTTTCCAGAACGTCATGCTGCCGGTGACCTTGAGCGAAGCCGAGCTGCAACAACTCGAATACCTGTTCCGGGAACTGGGCCAGACCAGCGCGCACTGACCCTGCGCTGCACGCGCTGAGCCGGAGCTTTCCCCGGGCCCAGCGCGTCGCCTATCACTGCATGGAACGCAGCATCCAGGCGGTTTTCTCGTGCAGCCGCATGCGGTCGGATACCAGCGAGGCGCTGGATTCGTCGGCGGCATCCTGCGCCACCTCGAGCACCTCGCGGCAGGTGCGCACCACCTGTTCATGGTTCCTGGTCAGCGTTACCAGCATCTCGGCGGCCGCGGGCACATCTTCCACCGCCTCGATCCTGCTCAGCTTGGCAAAGGCCTTGTAGGTGGCGGGCGCGTAGACGCCCAGGGCGCGGATGCGTTCCGCCACCAGGTCTACGGCGCTCGCCAACTCGGTGTATTGTTCTTCGAACATCAGGTGCAGCTCGCGGAATTGCGGGCCGGTGACGTTCCAGTGGAAATTGTGGGTTTGCAGGTAGAGCGTGTAAGTATCCGCCAGCAATACTTTCAAACCGTTGGCGATCTTTTCCCGGGATTCCTGGTTGATGCCGATATCGATGGCGAGCTTTTTCATGATACCTCCTTGCAGGTGTTTGAAGACGGGATCAATGGTAGTCAAGTGGCGCGGGGATGAGAAATCGGTATCGCCTGGATTTGCGATTGCCGTCGCCTATTCCGGCGATGGGACTGGCCGGGCGCCGGCCGAATGCGCGATCGGGCTCAAAATGGCCGGCAACCACGCGCGAATGATGCTAAGGCACCGGCAACTGTATATAATTCGCGCCCTTTGTTGACAGGGTCGCGCGACTCTTTCGACGCATGACTTTCGAACTCCACTTCAACCTGAAAACTTGAAGCACAACCTTTGGACTTGCGCCAGGGACGTCGACGATGAACAGCGCTCAAATTCGCCAAGCCTTTCTGGAATATTTCCGGGAGCAGGGCCATACCGTGGTGCCAAGCAGCCCGCTGGTGCCGGCCAACGATCCCACGCTGCTGTTCACCAATGCCGGCATGGTGCAGTTCAAGGACGTGTTTCTCGGGCTGGACCGGCGCCCCTACGTGCGCGCCACTTCGTCGCAGCGCTGCGTGCGCGCCGGCGGCAAGCACAACGACCTCGAGAACGTCGGCTACACCGCCCGCCACCATACCTTTTTCGAGATGCTGGGCAATTTCAGCTTTGGCGATTATTTCAAGCGCGACGCCATCCGCTTTGCCTGGAATTTCCTGACCGTCAGGCTGGGCATCCCCGCCGATAAACTGTGGGTTACCGTGTACCAGGACGACGACGAGGCGGAAATCCTGTGGCGCGAGGAGATCGGCGTGGCGCCCGAGCGCATCACCCGCCTTGGCGAAAAATCCAATTTCTGGGCCATGGGCGATACCGGTCCCTGCGGCCCCTGCAGTGAAATCTTCTACGACCATGGCCCGGACGTGGCCGGTGGTCCGCCCGGCAGCCCGGACGAGGACGGCGACCGCTACATCGAAATCTGGAACCTGGTGTTCATGCAGTTCAACCGCGCCGCCGACGGCACGCTCACGCCGCTGCCGAAACCCTCGGTGGATACCGGCATGGGGCTGGAGCGCATCGCCGCGGTAATGCAGCACGTGCACAGCAACTACCAGATCGACCTGTTCCAGCATCTGATCGCCGCCGCCGCGCGGGCCACCAATACCCGGGATCTCGAGCTGACCTCGCTCAAGGTCATCGCCGACCACATCCGCTCCTGCGCCTTCCTGGTGGTCGACGGCGTATTGCCCTCCAATGAAGGGCGCGGCTACGTATTGCGCCGCATCATCCGCCGCGCCATCCGGCATGGCCACCACCTGGGCGTGAAGGAACCGTTCTTCTACAAACTGGTGGGTCCGCTGTGCGAGGTGATGGGGCAGGCCTACCCGGAACTGGAAGCGGTGCGCCAGCGCGTCAGTGACGTACTGCTTGGCGAGGAAGAACAGTTTTCCCGCACCCTGGAACATGGCATGGCCATCCTCGAGGAAGCCATCGCCGCGCTTGGCGCCGACAAACAGCTGCCGGGTCCCACCGTGTTCAAGCTGTACGACACCTACGGCTTTCCGCTGGACCTGACCGCCGACATCGCCCGCGAGCGCGGTCTGAGCGTGGACGAAGCCGGCTTCGAACAGGCCATGGACGCCCAGCGCCGGCAGGCGCGCGCCGCCAGCCGTTTCGAAGCCGACGCCACGCTGGATCTGGCCGGCATCGCGCCCACCGAATTTCATGGCTACGACAACCTGCACCGTGACGCGTCGATCGTGGCGCTGTACCAGGATGGGCATCGGGTCACGACGCTGCAGGCGGGCCAGGAAGGCGTGGTGGTGCTGGATCATTCCCCGTTCTATGCCGAAAGCGGCGGACAGGTGGGCGATAGCGGCTATCTGGTCACGCCCGAGGCGTCTTTTGCCGTGCACGACACGCGCAAGCAGGGTGCGCACTTTCTGCATTACGGCCGGCTGCAGGGCGGCACGCTGGAAACCGGCGCCGGCATACAGGCACGGGTGGCCGAGGCAGTGCGCCAAGCCACCATGCTCAACCATTCCGCCACGCATCTGATGCACGCCGCGCTGCGCCAGGTGCTTGGCACGCACGTCACGCAGAAAGGCTCGCTGGTGCATCCCGACTACCTGCGTTTCGACTTCTCGCACAACAAGCCGATGACCCGCGAGGAACTGGAAGCGGTGGAGGATCTGGTCAATGCCCAGATACTCGGCAACTGGGCGGTCGAGCATGAAGTCATGCCGATCGATCAGGCGCGCACGCGCGGCGCCATGGCGCTGTTCGGCGAGAAATACGGCGACGTCGTGCGCGTGATCACCATGGGAGAACGCGGCGGCGCAGCTGACGTCTTTTCCATCGAATTGTGCGGCGGCACCCACGTCAACCGCACCGGCGACATCGGGCTGTTTCTGATCACCGGCGAATCCGGCATCGCCGCCGGCGTGCGCCGCATCGAAGCGGTGACCGGCAGTGGCGCGCTACGGCGTGTGCGTGCCATGCAGCACCAGGCGAACGAGGTGGCGGCTCTGTTCAAGGCCACGCCGGCCAACCTGGGCGACAAGGCGCAGCAGTTCGTGGGCAGCCACAAGGCACTGGAAAAAGAGCTGCAGCAATTGAAGTCGCAGCTGGCAAGCGCCGCCGGCAGCGAATTGGCAGGCGCGGCGCAGGACGTGAAAGGCGTCAAGGTGGTGGCGCGCAGTCTGGAGGGTGTGGACGGCAAGGCATTGCGCGATACCGCCGATAGCCTGCGCAACAAGCTGGGAGTGGCGGTGGTGGTATTGGCCGGCACCCATGAAGGCAAGGTGAACCTCGTGGTGGCGGTGTCCAGGGAACTCAACGCCAAGGTCAAAGCGGGCGATCTGGTCAACCGGCTTGCGACCTACGTGGGCGGCAAGGGCGGTGGACGTCCGGACCTGGCCATGGCGGGTGGCAACGATCCCACCGGCGTCCCCGCGGCGCTCGAAGCAGTGCTGCCCACGCTGCAGGCGCTGCTTTAGATGAAGGTTTTCCTTCCCGCAAGCAGTTTTACAACACGCGTATCGGAAAGTGATGGTCAAATTCCGACAGGTAATGGCAAAATGGCATCAGTCTCATGGCACTAATCGTACAGAAATACGGTGGCACCTCAGTAGGCACCATCGACCGGATCAAGAATGTCGCGGCCAAAGTGGCCAAGCATCGCGACCAGGGCCACGATCTCGTGGTGGTGGTGTCGGCGATGAGCGGTGTCACCAATTCTTTGGTGGCCATGGCACAGGACCTGCAGGCGGAACCTTCGCCGCGCGAGATGGACGTATTGCTCTCCACGGGTGAGCAGACCACCATCGCGCTGCTGTGCATGGCGCTGGAAGCCGCTGGGTGTCCGGCGCGCTCCTATACCGGAGGCCAGGTCAGGATTCTGACCGACAGCGCCCACACCAAGGCCCGTATCGTCAGTATCGACGATGCCCCGATCCGTGCGGATCTGGTGCAGGGCCGGGTCGTGGTGGTGGCGGGTTTCCAGGGAGTCGACGAGGGCGGCAGCATCACCACGCTCGGCCGTGGCGGCTCGGATACGACGGCGGTGGCGCTGGCAGCGGCGCTCAAGGCGGACGAGTGTCAGATTTATACGGATGTCGATGGCGTATATACCACCGACCCACGCGTGGTGCCGGAGGCCAGAAGGCTGGATCGCATCACCTTCGAGGAAATGTTGGAACTGGCCAGTCTGGGCGCCAAGGTGTTGCAGATACGGTCCGTTGAATTCGCCGGCAAGTACAACGTACCGCTGCGCGTATTGTCGAGTTTCGAAGAGGGGCCGGGCACTCTAATAGTTTCGGAGGAAGTTGCCATGATGGAGAACCCAATAATTTCTGGCATCGCGTTCACGCGCGACGAGAGCAAACTGAGCATCATCGGCGTGCCCGATGTGCCGGGAATGGCGTACCGTGTGTTCGGTCCCATCAGCGATGCCAACATCGAGGTCGACGTCATCGTCCAGAACGTGGGCGGCGACGGCACCAACGACATTACCTTTACTGTG
>DATMFX010000377.1:0-8495 GCA_035555995.1 Hyphomicrobiales bacterium
CAGCGAGAAAAGTAGCGGGAAATAAGGGTGCCGCAAGCGCGGCAGATTACTGACAAGAACGCTCTGCAGTAAGGCAAAGAGCACACCGGAGACCACACCATGAGAATCATTTTGCTGGGAGCGCCAGGCGCCGGAAAGGGCACGCAGGCCGAGTTCCTCAAGGAACTGTTCGGGATACCGCAGATTTCGACCGGCGACATGCTGCGTGCCGCGGTCAAGGCCGGCACCGAGTTGGGGCAGCAGGTGAAGTCGGTGATGGAGAGCGGCGGCCTCGTCACCGACGAGATCATCATCTCCCTGATCAAGGATCGCATCACCGCGCCCGACTGCGCCGACGGTTTCCTGTTCGATGGTTTTCCGCGCACCCTGCCACAGGCGCAGGCACTGATCGACAACGACATCGCCATCGACGTGGTGCTGGAGATCGACGTGCCCGACGATGAAATCGTGCGCCGTCTCAGCGGACGTCGCGTGCATCCCGGCTCCGGCCGCATCTACCACATCGACAATAAACCCCCAAAAAACCCGGGAAAAGACGACATTACGGGCGAATCGCTGATTCAGCGCGAGGACGACAAGGAAGCCACCGTGCGCAAACGTCTCGAGGTTTATCACGCGCACACCAAGCCGCTCGTCGCTTTCTACAAGGACTATTCCAATAGCTCGCCGTCGCTGCGTTTTCTCACCGTCAGCGGCGTCGGCAACATCGACGAGATCAAGAACACGCTCAAGCGTATGTTGCAGAACTAGCGCAGCGCGCCGTTTGCATCGCGCGCGACGCCGATACGAATGCACTCGCGTTGTTTGACCCAGATTTGGTTTTGCGTTCAAACTTTTCAGATGATATTGAACACTTTAAAACGAGTGTGATATGGTGCGCGCCGAATGCATTGACATCTTGCATGTTGGTGTCTCACTCGAGCGATGCGCAACGAAGTGGAAACATGAGAAGTACGAATCATCGTTGTGAGAACAGCAAGAGCAACAGTGGCAAGAGCAGCAGCAAGAATCAGGAAGCAAGAGAAGTAACAGTGCAGCACGCAGGATCGCACGCTGATGCGATCAGAAGCGGCAGTGACGCAGGCGAAACGAAAGCGCGACAACCGAACAGTTGGTAGCTACCTCTGGATACATGGTGAAAGCAGCGACGAAAACGCAAGGCCGCCCCGGCCGCAAGGCGATGCCACTGGTCCGCAAGGCCAGAGCCACTCTGGCCGACACGCAGCGCCGGGTGGCCGCGCTGGAAAAACAGGTGCACGCCGCGGCGCAGGAACTGGCCGTTACGGTGGGCAAGACTGTCCGGCAGCAGCGACAGGCGGCACTCAAGAATGCGAGCAGACTGCTCGAGTCCGCAAGGCGCAGCGAGCTGGAGGCGGGCAGGGCCCTGGCCGAGGCCATCTCCAGCGAAGTTGCCGCATCGACCATCCGCGTCCAGGAGCGCGCCGTTGCCGTCTACAAAGATGCATTGAGCAGAAAACGAACTGCCGCCTTGAAGAAGGCGCAGGCGAGATTTGTGGCTGCCTGGTTCCGTAAACGGGAGCAGGCGGATGCAAAGAAGCTGGCCAGGAAAGTCAAGCAAGAGGCTGCAAAAGCGGCCCAGGCCAGGAAAAAGGCGAATGCCAAGGCGAAGGCCGCCGTCCGCAAGGCGACAGCACAAGCCGAGGCTAGAACCAGAAAGGCGTTGACGAAAACCCGACTGCAAACCGCAAGGCTGGCAGAGAAGGTCCGAGCCAAAGCCCGACTGGCCGTCAAAAAAGCAGCAACCAAGGCCCGACTGGCCGCCGGACAGGCAGCAGTTACCGCCAGAAAGGCTTTAAATAAAGCAGCAGTACACGCTAATAAAGCCGGAGGAACCATAGTAACCATGAAGAAAGCAGCCAAAGCAGCAAAACCCGTAGCAAAGAAAACCGCCAAGAAGGCGCCCGCCAAGAAAGCCGCAGCCAAGAAAGCCACGGCCAAAAAGGCAGTAGCCAAAAAAGCGGTAATCAAAAAAGCACCTGCCAAGAAAGTCGCCGCCAAGAAGGCACCGGCTAAAAAGGCAGCAGCCAAAAAAGCACCAGCCAAGAAAAAAGCGGCCGCCAAGAAAAAAGCCGCAGCCAAGGCAGCTGGCGCAGTAGCCAAGAAGGTAGCCAAGAAGGCACCGGCCAAGAAGAAAGCAGTCGCGAAAAAAGCAGTAGCAAAAAAAGCGGTAGCCAAAAAGGCACCCGCTAAAAAAGCTGCCGCCAAGAAAGCGCCTGCCAAGAAAAAAGCAGTAGCCAAGAAGGCTCCCGCCAAGAAAGCGGCAGCCAAGAAAAAAGCACCGGCCCGCAAGAAAGCCGCTGCCAAGAAATAAGCCTGAGCCGAAGTCGCGCTGAGCGCCTGGCGCCAGGCAACGACAGTTCAGTAGCGTGAGGCGTTCTTTACCTCACCACTGATCGGCTTATAATCCCTCGAAGTCCGCTTCGGGGGATTTTTTTTGGGCAGCCATCGTTGGCTGCCACCCCGCGGAAACGCCATCCCGTCTATCGCATGCCCACCATTCTCGCCCTCGATACCTCCACCGATGCCTGTTCCTGCGCCGTCTGGCGCGCGGGAGAACTGCGCGAAAGTTTTGCGGTGATCCCACGCCGGCATGCCGCCGAACTCCTGCCCATGATCGATGCGCTGCTTGCGGAAATGGCGCTTGGTTTTGCCGACCTCGATGCCATTGCCTTCGGCCGCGGGCCGGGTTCCTTCACCGGCCTGCGCATCGCCGCGGGGGTGACGCAGGGGCTTGCCTATGCCGCGAATCTGCCGGTGGTGCCGGTTTCCACCCTGGAAGCGTTGGCGCTGCAAACGGCTGCACACGGCGTGCAGAGACGCGTGCTGAGTGTCATCGATGCGCGCATCGACGAAGTGTACTGGGCGCTGGCGAGTGTCGAGGGCGAACAGGTGGCGTTGCTGGGAGCGGAACATTTGGGGCCGCCCGAAACCATCGTCGCGAGCGGTACGGAAGCACTGGTGGCCGTGGGCAGCGGTTTGGCGCTGCTCGAACGTTTTCCCGCGGCGTTGCGCGCGCGACTGCAAACCCGTCTGCCCGATGAACACCCACGCGCCGGCGCGATCGCGCGCATCGCCGCCCTGCGTTTTGCGCAAGGGTGCACGGTAAGTGCGCTGGACGCGGAACCGCTTTACCTGCGCGACCAGGTGGCAAAAGTACCGGAGAAACCATGAGCTTCGATGTAGTGCGCGCCACGCTGCTGGCGCTGATCCAGGGTCTTACTGAATTTCTGCCGATCTCGAGCTCGGCGCATCTCATCCTGCCGTCCGCGCTGTTGGGCTGGCCCGACCAGGGCCTCGGCTTCGACATTGCCGTGCATCTCGGTACATTGCTGGCGGTGCTGCTGTATTTCCGCTCCGACCTCTGGCGCCTTGCCACCGGCAGCTGGGATGCGCTCGCCACGCGCCGCATGACGCCCGAGAGCAAACAGGTAGGGCTGTTGGCGCTGGCCACGCTGCCGGTGGTGATCGTGGGTTTCCTGCTGCGTTCGGTCGTGGAACAAGGCTTCCGGGAAGTGGAAACGATCGCCGCCACCACGGTGGTGTTCGGCATTCTGCTTGGCGTGGGCGAGCGCGTGGGATCCGGCACGCGGCGCATCGCCGACATCGGGGTAAAGGACGCGCTGGTGATCGGCGTGGCACAGATACTGGCCCTGATTCCCGGCACCTCGCGTTCCGGCATCACCACCACCGCCGCGCTGTTCTGCGGCATGGACCGGGTGGAGGCGTCGCGTTTCTCCTTTCTGTTGTCGATCCCGGTGATCGGCGCCGCGGCCACGCTGCTGCTGGTGGAACTGCTGCAGGCGGAAGCGGTCAATTGGAGTGAACTGGCCTATGGCATGCTGATTTCCGGCGTGTCGGCCTACTGCTGCATCCATCTCTTCCTGAGCTTCATCAACCGCATCGGCTTCATGCCTTTCGTCTACTACCGCATCGCGCTTGGCGCGGTGTTGTGGGCGTGGCTGTTGCTCTGACCCGACACGAGGACATCCCATGCAACCGGCACAGATCGCCGCCATCGAGCAGGCCTGCACGCGCCTGGTGAACCGCTTTGCGGTGTACAACGACCTGGGACGGTTCACTGAGCTGGCGCAGCTCTTCATTGCGGACGGCAGATACGCGCGCCCTTCGGCGCCCGATACCTTCATCGAAGGGCGCGAGGCGATCCTGGCGTCGTTCACGGCGCGGCCAAGCGACAAGCTGACGCGGCACATCATCAGCAACGTGGTGATCGACGTGCAGGACGAACAGCACGCCAGCGGCATCAGCTACATCGTGCTGTACACCGCAGCGCTGGACAACCCGGCCAAGCTGGGCCTGAAGGCAAACCCGGTGCAACTGGTGGGCGAGTTCTACGACGAATTCGTGCTTACCGCGGAAGGCTGGCGCTTCAGCGAACGCCGCGGCACGGTAAGCCTGAGCGTCGGCTGAGGCACTACCGATAGTTCAATTCCACCTTGATGCCGTTGGGATCGTAAAGGAAGAGTTGCACCAGGTTGACGGCGGGCACGTCGTTGCGGTGGTAGGGAATGCCCTTGTGTTCCAGGCGGGCGATCATTTCCCCGGCATCGCTGCCGTTGAAGGCCACGTGATCGAAGGCGCCGGTGCCCGGCGCGCGGGTGGTCACGGGAATGCCATGCTGCTGGGAGTGGCGGGGATAGCTTTCCCATTCGGCGATGTGGATCACGGGCGTATCACCCAGATACAGCCAGTAGCCGGCAAAGCCGAGGTCGGCACGAAACCCCACCTGAAACCCGAGCACGTCCCGATAGAAATCCCGGGTGGCGTCGATGTCGTCGGTCAATACCAGGTAGTGTTCGAGCTTGGTGATGGGCATGGTTGATCCTCATGTGAGCGGCCAGCATAGAACCATGGCTGGGGATGGAGCAACCGGGACGATTGGGATAGTAGGAGGCTCGGAGGCCTGTGGCTCCCGGCCTCGCTTGGGGGCGCGCGCTTGTCCTCGCGGCTCCGCGCCGCGCGCCCCCAATCGAAGCCTGATCGATTGCGGTGGAGGATTCAGTTATTCATCTTCCGATGCGAGTGTCTTCAGTGCCGCTTCCAGCTTGGCGAGGGCGAGGGCAATGTCGTGCTCGGCCACCAGCAGGTCGGGCAGCAGGCGAATGATGCCGCCACGCGTGGGCACCACCAGCAGGCCTTGCTCGGCGCAGGCCAGCGTGCAGCGGCGCGCCAGCGCAGCCTCGTGGAATTCCACGGCGTTCATCAGGCCGATGCCGCGTACCGCGCGGATCAATTGCGGGTAACGGCCCTGCAGCGCTTGCAGGCCGGCAAGCAGTGTCACGCCCTTGCGCGCCGCCTGTTGCGGCGCTTCCTGCGCCAGCAGCGTGGAAATCACGGCATGGGAGACGGCGCAGCAGAATGGATTGCCGCAATAGGTGCCGCCGTGATCGTCCTTGGCGAGTTTGGCATTCACCTTGGCGGTAACAGCGAAGGCGGCAAAGGGCAGGCCGCCACCGATGCCTTTGCCGAACGTCATCAGGTCTGGCTGCAGCGGCGTTGTGGAATGTTCCACCGCGAACAGCTTGCCGGTGCGCCCGAAACCGGTCTGCACTTCATCGACGATCAGCAGCGCGCCATGCTGGCGGCACAGCTGCTGCACCGCGGCCAGGTAGCCGGGCGGTGGGATGCGAATGCCGCCTTCGCCCTGCACCGGCTCGACGATGACCGCCGCGGTGTCGGCGTCGATCGTGTTCGCCAATGCCTCGATATCGGCGTAGGGCACGAAACGCACGCCATCCAGGCGCGGCAGGAAACGCTCGCCGTTGTCGGGACCGCGCGTGACCGAAAGCGTATTGAGCGAACGCCCGTGAAAGCCGCCCAACGTGCTGATCACCTTGTGGCGGCCGGTAACCTTGCGCGCCAGCTTCAGCGCGGCGTCGTTGGCTTCGGCGCCGCTGTTGCAGAAGTAGAGGTGTTGCAGTGTTCCCGGCAACAGTGGTTGCAACAGCCGCAGCAGGGCGGCGCGCTCGGGCGAGTAGGCATAGCCGCCGTTGGGGTTTTGCAGCAGCCGCGCGGATTGCGCGGTGATCGCCGCCACCATGGCCGGATGGGCGTGGCCAAGGCAGGTGACGCCCCAACCGGAAGTGAAGTCCAGGTAGGCCCTGCCCGCTTCGTCCCATACCCATGAACCGTTGCCGTGGGTAAAGGCAAGCGGCAGCCGGTCGCAAAAGGTCAGGCCAAGCGAATCTTCGGTTTCGATGGTGTTCATGCTGCGTTCCTGTTTTTCCAGAGTAAAAAAAACCTCCGGTGTCTGGGACATCCGGAGGTTTGGTGACTGCGTTGATTCAGTTGGGGATCAGCAGGTGCCTCGTGTTCCGGATTCCGTGTTTTTCGCACGCGCGCGACGTGCCGCCGCGGCGCTTGCGGCGGCCATGGCGTTGCGGGCGATGCTGTGGAAGGAACGGTTCATATGTTTCCTGCAAAAAAGGCCGCGCACTCTTCACCAAGTACTACGCGACAAGCGCGCACTCTAGGGGAGAGATGGCGCGCCTGTCAATGCCTCGAAAAAACTCCGCTGCGTAGGTCCGATGAGCGGCTGGCCGCAATCACGGCTCGGCGAGCAGGCTTTCCATTTCATCCATGATGGCGTTCATGCGCCGCACCACGGCCTGGTAAGGGCCGGGCGTGGCCATGTCCACGCCGGCCTGGCGCAGCAGCTCGTAAGGGTAGTCGGAGCCGCCGGCGCGCAGCAGGTTCTTGTAGTTTTCCACGCCGCTGGCGCCATCCTGCACGATCTTTTCGTACAGCGCGGTGCCGGCGGTGAGCGACGTGGCGTACTGGTACACGTACATGTTGTAGTAGAAGTGCGGCACGAACATCCATTCGTTGGCGTAGAGCTCATCGATCTTCACCACGCCCTCGGCATCGCCGTGATAGCGCTTGAGCAATTCGCCGTACATCTGCGAAATGCGTTCGCCGCTGAGCGCTTCGCCGCGTTCCACGGCTTCGTACAACGCCAGTTCGAATTCGGCGAACATGGTCTGGCGGAAGAAGGTGCCGCGCAGGTTTTCCAGCGCATAGCCGAGATAGAACAGTTTTTCCTCCTTGCTTTGCGCGTGCTCGATCATGTACTGCTGCAGGATCAGCTCCAGCGAGGTGGAGGGGATTTCGGCGATGAAGGTGGCGTAGTCGGCGGTTTCGAACGGCTGGTTCTGCCTGGCATAGAGCGTGTGCATGGCATGGCCCCATTCGTGCGCGAAGGTGGACAGCGAATCGAAATCGTCGTTGTGGTTGAGCAGCAGATACGGATGCACGTCATAGGCGCTGCCCTGCATGTAGGCGCCGCTGCGCTTGCCCTGCTGCGGGTAGACGTGCATCCAGCGATCCTCGATGGCGGCGCGCTGCATATCCACCCAGTCCTGTCCGAGGATGCCCATGGCGTCGAGCGTCAGGCGCTTGGTGGTGTCGAGGTCGAAGCGTTTGTCGAGCGAAACCAGCGGCGGATAGATGTCGTAGTAGCGCATCTCGTCGACGCCGAGCATGCGGGCGCGCAGGCGAAAGTAACGGTGCAACGTAGGCAGTGACTTGTTCACTTCACTCACCAGCGTGTGGTACACGGCGGGCGGCAGGTCGTCGTTGAAGAATTCACGTTCCAGTACGCTGTCGTAGTGGCGCGCCTTGGCCAGCGCCACCTGGGTCTGGATGTGGCTGCCAAGCACCGTGCCCATGGTGCTGCGGTATTCCAGCCACTTGCCCCAGAAGGCGTCGAACACTTCCTTGCGCAGTGCGCGGTCGGGATTGGAACGCAGGCGGCCGTAGCCCTGTGAATCGATGCGCACCGTTTCACCGTCGGGCAGCGTGATGCTGGGGAAGGGGATGTCGGAATTGGCGATGATGCTGTAGATGTTGCTTGGCGCATCGTTGCTCTGCGAAAAATACGACAGCGCCTGTTCGGCTTCCGCGCCAAGCGTGTGGTCGGCGCGGCGCAGGGTGTCGTCGAGCTGGTGGTGAAATGGCGCGAGGCTTGGCGTGTCCGTCATGAACTGGCGGATGCGCACCTCGCCTACGGCAATGATCTCGGGGTCGATCCAGGCGGTGGCCTGGTTGAGCCGCACGAACATGGCTTCCGCCAACTGGTTACGCTCCTGCGCCTCGGTGACGCGCAGGTCTTCGTCGAGGTTGAGGCTGGCATAGACGTACACGCGCAGCGCCTCACGATAAAGGTCGGAAACGCGGCGCAGCGCAGCCGACAGGGCATCGCCGCTTTGGCCGAGCGTGCCCTGATACTGCGTCAGCGTGGCGAATTCGCCAAGCAGCCGTTCGCGCTCAAGGTTCCAGGCCTCGACGCTTGGGAAAAGATCGGTCAGGTCCCAACGCGCCTGCGGGGAATCGCGGTCCTGGGCCGAGGCGGACAGCGGAGCGAAAGCGAGCACGGGGGCGAGCAGCAGGGGGCTCAAGAAGCGCAGCATGGTGTTCATGGAATCTCCTGTGGCGGGATGCGCACCTAGTGTACCCGT
>DATMFX010000378.1:0-2290 GCA_035555995.1 Hyphomicrobiales bacterium
CGCTCAGGCCCACGGCGCGCGCGGCGCCGGTGGCGATCGGAAATTCGCGGATCGCGCCGTTCTGCCGTACCTGGCCCAGCGCGGCATTCTTGGTGTACCAGACGTTCAAGTCAGGTCCCACGGCGATGTTGATCGGCGAAGCGCCCTGGCTGGGAATGGGATACTCGCTGATTTCCCCATTCATGGTGATGCGCCCCACCCGATTGCCGTCCACCTGCAGGCCGTCCATGGTGCCGGCCAGTTCCAGAAACCACATGGCGCCGTCGGCGCCGGCGGTGATGTCGCCGGGCCCGGCATCGGCATGCGGCAGCGGAAATTCCACGATCTCGCCGCTTGGCGTGATGCGGCCGATCTTGCTGGCCTTGAATTCGGAAAACCAGATGTTGCCGTCCGGCCCCGCCGCCAGCGCCCGCGGACCGCTGTCCGGCGTGGGAATGGCGAATTCCACGATCTCGCCCTGTGGCGTGATGCGCCCGATCTTGCCCGCCGCGAACTCGCCGAACCAGATATTGCCGTCCGCACCAAGCGCGATGGCGCGCGGCTGGCTGGCAGGCGTGGGAATCTCGAATTCGGTCAGCTCTCCCTGCGGCGTCAGCCGGCCGATGCGATTGCCCTCGTGTTCGGAAAACCACAGGTTGCCGTCGGCGCCGATGGCGATGATGCGCGGCGAACTATTGGGATGCGGCAGATCGAACTGCACGTAGCCGCTGCCGTCCGCCTCCACCCGGCCGATGGCATTGGCCGTGCTGAGCGTGAACCACACGCGGCCATCGTCGGTGATGCTGAGCGTGGTGGGGCCGCCACCGGCAACCGGCAGCTTGATTTCGCTGACCACGCCGTCCGTTTGCGGCAGGCCTTTCAGCAGGTGCAGGCTGAGCGCCAGCAACAGCGCTGCCACCGCGGCGCCAAGCGCCAGTGTCGATTTCGCCATGCTACCTCCTCGCTGCCCACAGGCTCGCCGCGCCGCCTTTGTTGCGTGGCGCCATCCCCTTATTACATCAGGGGTGATACCAATAACTGGCGTGGCAAGCCTCGCAGGCCTGGTTGATCGCCGCCCCACTCTCGGTCAGGGCAAAGATGTCGTGCCGTTCCACCGCTTCCAGCGTGTCGCGCACCAGGTCGCGCATGCCAAGCGAAATGGCCAGCCAATCGGCGCTGTTGCTGGCGCGGCGCTGGGCGATTTCCGCCGCGGTGTACTGGAACGCCTGCCGAGTATCGTCGTAGCCGGCATCCGCCACCGGGCGCTCCAGCAGGGTGAGCCCGTGCGACGCTTCCAGCAGGGTGACCGCGCTATGGCGCAGGCCGTCCCAGTCCATTTCACTTATCGGCATGGTTTCATTCACGCCTTCCTGGGTAACGGTATAACTGACGGCGCGCCAGAGACGCTGCACGTTCGGCTCGATCACGTCGCGCATCAGCTGCTGCACGGTCACGTCCGGCGCGCTTTCTGGCGTAGTGGCGGCGGGCGGAGGCGGCACGGCGGGGATCGGCACGCTTTCTGGTGTGGCGGCGGCCGACGGTGAGGGCGGCTCGGCCGGTTCGGAACAGGCGCCAAGCGAGAGAATGGCGGCGATGACGGCAAGACAAGGCAAATTGCGCTTCATAGATTCTGGGCACTCGATATCTGGCGCTCGTGCCAGGTGAAATCCACGGGACGGATGCTTTGTCCGCTACGGTCGAAATCTTGCCACAACTCGGCGTAGGTGCGCTGCAACAGCGGATGCTTTTCCCGTGGCGCCAGCACCGCCAGCGGCCACAGCACGTGCGCGGCACTGGCGATTTCGGGGCGCGGCAGCTGCAGGCCGCAGGAACGGCCGGTCAGTTTGCCGTAGGTGAGAATGTCGATGTCGAGCGGCACCTCAGTGGTCTGCTCGCCTTCGCGGCGCCGGCCAAGCTTGGTTTCCAGCGCCTTGCAGTGCTCGTTCAGTTGCGGCAGCAGCAGTTCCGTCTCGAACGCCACCACCAGATTGAGGTAGGGCGCGCCCTCGCCTGCCAGCGGCGCGCTTTCGAATACCGGCGACAGCGCCAGGTCGCGGAATTCCAGCAACAGCGCATCCAGCGCCGCGCTCAGGTTGTCGTGTCGCTGCCGATTGCTCCCCAGCCCCAGGAACACCCGTGGCATCAGCCGGCCCTGGCGGCGGAGTCGCCGCGCTCGATGATCACGCCCACGGCCCTGGCGCCGGTAATGGCGGCAGGCTTGCCGATCTTCACCCGCACCCAGGCCACCTTGAATTCCTCGCGCAGCAGCGTGGCGATCTGTTCGGCCAGGGTTTCCAGCAACTGCACGCGG
>DATMFX010000379.1:0-2274 GCA_035555995.1 Hyphomicrobiales bacterium
CGATAGCAATACGCCCGCAACACCTGTGCCGCGCCGGACAGGCCCAATACCGCCAGGAGCAGCCACACCACCGGCATCGGCGTGCCGTCGTAGCCAAGCGCCAGCAAGGGGCCGGCCAGCGCACCGAAGCCAAAGCGCAGCGTGCCGGTCACCGCCGAGGCCGAACTGGCCTGGTGCGGAAACTCGATCAGCACCAGGGCATCGGCATTCACCGCGCAGATGCCCAGGCTTCCCACCATGCCGACGAAACCCAACACCGTGAGCACCAGCCCCAGGTGCAGCCACGTCGTCAACCCAAGCACCAGCACGAAACACACCGCCAGTACCTGGCCGATATGCAGCATGCGCCGCGGCCCCAGGCGCGTGACCACCCGCACGTTGATGAAGTTGGCCAGGATCAGCGCGCCCGCGGAAAAGGCGAACAATATGCCGAACAGCGTTTCATTCACGCCGTAGTAGGTGATGTAGATGAAGGACACCGAGGTGATGTACACGAAGAAACCGAGCGACGACAACATGAAGCTCACCAGATCCAGGTGGATGCTGCGCTTGCCGAAAATGATGCGGTAGTTGTTGAAGATGTTGCGGCGCTGCGCCACGGCGGCGATTGGTCGGGTTTCCGGCAGACGGCGCCAGGCAAGCAGGCCGAGCAGCACGGGGTAGACGGTGAGCGCAGCGAAAATGCCCTGCCAGGGACCGAGCATCAGGGTGAACGCGCCGAGCAGCGGCGCCAACAACGGCGCCACCAGCATGATCATGGTCACCGCCGACATGCCCTTGGCCGCGTCCTTGCCGTAGCAATCGCGCACCATGGCGGGAATCACCACGGTGGCGGCGCTGCCCAGGAAGCCTTGCAGCAGACGAAACGACAGAAACGCGAGGCTGCTGCCGCTCAACGTGAGTCCCAGGCTGGCCAGCGCGAAACCGCTCAGGCCGAACAGCGCCAGCGGACGCCTGCCGTAGCGGTCGGACATCGGGCCGAACACCAGCAGGCCAAAGCCGAAACCCACCAGGAACAGGCTGAGCGAATTCTGGATCACGCTGATGTCGGCGCCGAGATCCTGCGCGATCTGCGGCATGGCCGGCAGGTACATGTCGATGGAGAGCGGCGGCAGGGCGGCGATGCCGGCCATCAGCGGCAAAGGGAGTGAATCACGCAGCGAGGCGGAAGGGGCGCTTGCATCCATGGAGGGAACAACTCGAACGGAAGAGGCCCGGGACTATACTCGCAGCCGCCAGGTGAATAAAGCCGGTGGAGGCGGGTTGCGCTTCAGTACGCGCCGATTGCCATTTCCAGGCGCACGATGGCGAACAAACCGGTTTCGTAGGAATCCTGAGGCGTTTTCTTTTCGGTGCTGACGCCGGGGCTGAACTCCCAGAACAGCCAGGGGCGATAGATGTTTTCGCGCAGGCGGAAGCCCACCTGGTAGCGGTCCACCTGGGAATGGTTGGACACACCGTTCATGCGGAAAAAATAGCTGATGGCGCCGGTGTTCTCGCCGAGCACGCTGTATTGCAGCGCGGTGGACCATTCGTTGCCGTTCAGTTCCTCCTGGGCGCGGAATTCGGTGGACCAGCGCAGCAGCGACTTTTCCGAAAGCGATTTGTCGAACTGCAATTGCGTGAACGAACCATAACCGGTGCCGTCGATGAAGTAGACGGTTTGCGAGAGACGCCCCAGGTAATCGTCGGCGAAAGGCTGCTCGTAACGATAGCGCAGCGAACTGCGCAGCTTGAGGTTGGAACGCAGGCCCACGCGAAAGTCGAAACGCGAACGGGCGCTTTCCGCCAGGTTCACTTCCAGGTTGACGCGGGTGCTTTGCTGCTCGGTGACGATGTCGTTCTGTGAATAGTAGGTGGCGCCTTCGCCCTTGTCCTCGGAAAACACCAGGCGCAGGCGTTCGTTGACACGGGGCAGCACCAGCGTGCCGCGCAGGCGCACGCGGAATTCGGTGCTGTCGAGCTGCTCCCAGGACCCTTGGGTGATCAGGCGCAGGGAGGAGTAGGCGGCTTCGAGGTCACTGCGCTCGACGCCGAAGTAGCTGTCCAGACGGCGCGCCAGCGCGTCCGCCTGGGTGGTGCCGAAGGCCTGCGTCCGTTCCAGCAAGCCGAGGCCGAAAAAGCCTGAATCCTCCTCGTTTTCCTGCGCCAGCGCCAAAGGCGAGGCAAAGGCCCACAGGGAAAGAAGCACGGCGCTGCTACGACGCATGGCACAAACCATTGTGACGGACACGTTCCCGAATATGCAGGATTCGGCCGGCGCTGACCAGTGGT
>DATMFX010000380.1:0-5165 GCA_035555995.1 Hyphomicrobiales bacterium
GATTGCCCCAGGATCGCCACGCTTTCGCCCTGCGCCACCTGCAGGTTGAGGTGTTTGAGCACTTCCACGGGTTCGAGATTGCCGGCGCTTCGGAAGGTTTTGCAGAGGTCGTTCACTTCGAGAATCATGCGCGTACGGCCGCCTTTGAACGTGGCTCAAAGCGCAGGAAGATAAAGCAGAGGCGGGGGTAGTTCAATCGGCCGCGGGTGGGCGATCGTGGAGAAAACGTGGAGAAAGGGTTGCGGACAGGGGGGGAAGCAGCCGCCCCGCGCACAATGGCGCGGGGCGGTGCCGGATGACTCAGTGCTTGCCGGGCGCCAGGGCGACGCCTGCGCGTTCCTTGGCGATATAGGCCTGCAGCGCAATCATCACCGGATCGTCGGCGGCCAGTTCCTGGCCCTGCAGCGGGTTGCGGATGCACCAGTTGATCATTTCCCACAGCATGGACACCTTGCCCAGCTGTTTCTGGAACTTGGGATAGGTTTCCGGATGGGTGTTGGCGGCGTTGGGGTGGCATTGGCCGCACACCACGCCGTTGCCGCCCAGGGCGGGATCGGTAAAGTGCTGGCGGCCCTGCGCGGCCACGTCCTCGTATTGCTGTTCCCAGCGTTCCACGTCCTCGTTGGTGAACTCGTCGGCCAGGCTCAGCGAACTCGTCAGCAGCAGGGCGACGGCGATCAGATATTTCATGACATGTTCCTCAGTAGTGTTTCTGCGGGATGATGCGATCGCGCGGATCCTGGAAGGTCTTGTCTACCGGGTGTCCGGCGGCGGCGTCGAAGCCCACCGTCCTGTTGGTGTTGTCGTAAAGGGTGAACTCCACATCGATGCGGCCGCTGTGCACGTTCACCAGCTGCCAGCCGGTGGCGTCGCGTTCGCTGAACGGATCGGCGCGGTTCATGGGCACCGTCATCACCGGCAGGTGGCTGGTCGCCTGGCTGTAGGTGGAGGGATACGGCCAGGGCCAGGCGGTGGCCATCACGGAGTTGAAGGCGATGTTGCCGATCTGGTTGTACTGGATCTGGTGCACGTGGCCGTACAACACGTTGACGCGATCGAACGGCGCCAGCAATGCCTGGATCTGCGGGGCTTCCTCGGTCCAGAAGTTCCAGCCCTTGTAGATGTGCTGCAGCGGCGAGTGCGACAGCACGATGATCGGCGTGTCCTTGCTGTGCTTGGCCAGATCCTGCGCCAGCCAGGTCATCTGCTTTTCGCCGAGCATGAAGGGCGAGCCGTTGGGGTTGTCCAGGCCCGACATCTCCGTCATGCGGCGCAGCGGGGTTTCCCACTTGTTGATCCACTCGTCGTAGGTGTTGATGCTGTTGAGCACCACGAAATGCACGCCTTTGTGGTCGAAGCTGTAGTAGTGCTCGCGCTTGAACACGTCGCTCCAGTATTCGCCCAGGTCCAGGTAGTAATCGTGTTCGCCCAACAGGCCGTAGATGTCGTAATTGAGCTTGGACAGCAGCTCATAGCCGTGGTCCAGTTCCTCGCGCATGCCCATCTGCGCCAGGTCGCCGCCGAACACCACGAAATCCGGTTTCGGATCCAGCAGGTTGGCTTCGGCCACGGCGCTGATCAGGCCGCGGTCCCAGTTGCGCACGAACTGGTTGCCGCGAATGTGCTGGATGTGTGAATCCGAAATGTAGGCAAAGGAGAAATCCTGGCTCGGCTGCCCGGTGGCGATGCGCACCAGCGATACCGGCAGGATGCCGGCAATGGCCGCTGCGGAGCTGTGCTTGATGAAGTTGCGACGGCTGTTGTTCATCGGGTGGTTCCTCCACTGGCGTATTGGGGGCTGGTCAGCGTTTCCATGAAGCTCACCAGATCGTCGATCTGCTGCTCGGTCAGCTCGAGCGGCCGGATGCCGCCGGCGAGATAGGGCGTTACCGGCGCATCGGCGGGGGTGACGCCGCCGTTGTTGTAGTGCTCCACCACGTCGCGCAGCGTGGCGAGGCTGCCATCGTGCATGTACGGGGCGGTAACGGCGATGTTGCGCAGCGTCGGGGTCTTGAAGCCGCCCACGTCGGCCAGATCCTCGCTGATGGCAAAACGGCCCAGGTGCGAGGTGTCGGCGTCGGTCAGCACGGTCACGTCCACGTCGGCGCCGTTGGCCTTGGCCTGCAGGAAGGCACCGACCAGGCTGGGTACGCGGGCGTCGATGTTGCCGATGCCGATCCCGATGTTATGGAACTTATGGTCCGTGAACAGTGCGTGGTCCTGTTCGATGGTATGGCAGGACACGCAGCGGCCGTCCTTGATGAACACGGTAAAGCCGCGAATCGCCGCTTCGCTGATGGCGTCCGTCTCGCCGCCGAAATACCAGCGATCGAAGGGGCTGTCGCCGCTGATCATGGTGCGCTCGAAGGACGCAATGGCCTTCATCACGTGATCCATGGTGATCGCTTCCGGCTTGACGTCGAACACGTCGTCGAAGGCACGGGTGTAGCTGCGATCGCCACGGATGGTGGCCAGGATCGGGTCATGGTTCTCCAGGCCCATCTCCACCGGATTGATGAAGGGGTGCTGGCTTTGGTCTTCCAGGTCGGCAGAACGGCCGTCCCAGAATTGGGTGCGGTTGTAGGCCGCATTGGCCACGGTGGGCGCGTTGCGGGTGCCGGTGAGGTCGTTGATGCCCTTGGAGACCAGCAGGGGGCTGTCGGTCATGCCCATGAGGGGGTCATGGCAGGTGGCGCATTTGATCAGGCCAGTACTGCTGAAGCGGGCGTCGTTGAACAGCTTTTCACCAAGCGCCACTTTGGCTTCGGATTGCGGGTTGTCGGCCGGGATCGGGACTGGCGGCAGTCCCAGCGGCGGGGTCTGGGCCAGGGCCAGGGGGCTGGCCATGGACAGCGCAAACAGAATGCAAGCGGGTTTCATGGATTAGCCTCCGTTCTTGGTATTGGATTCGATCGTATTGAGTTGGGTCGTGGGTGCGTCGGGAACGCCGCAGTTGAACATCGGCAGCGCATCGGCCCAGAGCATCTGCGTGGGGCCAAGCACGCGCACATCGGTGTAGCCGGCGGCGGTGAGGCGCTGCTGCAGCTGCATGGCGCGGATACCGGTCTTGCAGTACACCAGGAGCGGGCTGGAAAGATCCTCGGGCAGTGCCGCCGTCAGGGCATCGGCACTGGTATCGAGCGGTACGCTGACGGCACCGTAGATATGACCGGCGTCGTATTCGGCGGTGGAACGGGCGTCCACCAGGGTGAGTTCACTTTTGCCGGCGAGGTAGTCCAGCAACTGCTGCTGGGGCACGGGGCTGATGTTGTCGACCGCCTGGGCGGCATCGTCGGCAAAGGACGATGCGGGGGCCAGAACGCCGAAAACGAGCAGCGTGGCGACAATGATCGATGGTTTTATCATGCTCCTACCTCCTGAGAGTTTGCCAATGGTTGCTGGCGGCACGGGGATACCTCAGCAATAACCCGAAGGAGTATAGGGATACTCCCGGGGGCTGTAACATTGATTGGCTCTATAAGTGTGATAGGCCGCACCGATCCTGATCTGTATCAAATCAAACGGACGTCGATCGGCGGGGATGGTGAAGCGGGGCCGAGTGATGTTCAGTGCGCAGGAAGCAGTGGCTGCAGGAAGGTCCAGACATTGTCCGCGACAATCTTCGTGCCCGCCGCGTTGGGATGAATGCCGTCGCTTTGGTTCAATTCCGGCACCGCCGCAACGTCCTGCAGCAGAAATTCCATGAAGGGCAGATGATAGCGTTCTGCCAGCATCGGGAACACGGCGGCGAAGGCGTCGGTGTACTCAGGCCCGTAGTTGGGTGGAATCAGCATGCCCGTCAGTGCCACCTCGATGTCGTTGCTCTGGGCGAACTCGATGGTCTTGGCCAGGTTGGCCTCCAACTCATTGACGGCCAGACCGCGCAGGCCATCGTTGGCGCCAAGCGCGAGCACCATCAGGTCAGGCTTGGAGCGGGCGAACCATTGCAACCGGCTCAGGGCGCTGGCCGAGGTGGAACCGCTGACGCCGCCGTTGATCACGCGGATGTCGTCGCGGCCCGCTTCGGCCAGGCGCGCGGTGATCAGGCTGGGAAAGCTTTCGTTCGCCTCCAGCCCATATCCTTCGGTAAGCGAATCGCCGAGAAACAGGATGGTGAAGGGCGTCTGCCCCTGGACGGAACCAACGAAACCAAGGCCAAGCAAGAGGGCGGCGAAGAGACGGATCATAAGCGGGGCCGAATGTCGGGACTGGCTGCCGTGATAGAATTCCGGGGATTTTAGCCGATGACGGCCCGTCTGTCAGACCGTGCGGCATGCCCAAGGAGATTTGCGTTACATGACCACCATTCGCCAGGACGACTTGATCGACAGCGTCGCCGATGCCCTGCAGTTCATTTCCTACTACCACCCGCTCGATTTCATCCATGCCGTGCACCGCGCCTGGGAACGCGAGGAATCGCCCGCCGCCAGGGACGCCATGGCGCAGATCCTGATCAATTCGCGCATGTGCGCCGAAGGCCATCGCCCGATCTGCCAGGACACCGGCATCGTCACGGTGTTCGCCAAGGTGGGCATGCAGGTGCGCTGGGAAGGCGATATGACGCTCGACGACATGATCAACGAAGGCGTGCGCCGCGCCTACCTGCATCCGGACAACGTGCTGCGCGCCTCGATACTGCGCGACCCCGCCGGCGCCCGCCGCAACACCAAGGACAACACCCCCGCGGTGATCCATACCCAACTGGTGCCGGGCGACAAGCTGGACATCACCGTGGCGGCCAAGGGCGGCGGTTCCGAGAACAAATCCAAGCTGGCCATGCTCAACCCAAGCGACAGCATCGTGGACTGGGTGCTCAAGACCGTGCCCACCATGGGCGCCGGCTGGTGCCCGCCGGGCATGCTCGGCATCGGCATCGGCGGCACGGCGGAAAAAGCCGCGGTGCTGGCCAAGGAATCGCTGATGGATCCGATCGACATCGACGAACTGCGCGCGCGCGGCCCGCAGAATCGCGTAGAGGAACTGCGCCTGGAACTGGTGGACAAGGTGAATGCGCTCGGCATCGGCGCGCAGGGCCTTGGCGGCTTGACCACCGTGCTTGACATCAAGATCAAGGACTACCCCACCCACGCCGCCTCGCTGCCCGTGGCCATGATTCCCAACTGCGCCGCCACCCGCCATGCGCATTTCGTGCTGGACGGCAGCGG